>JANXTT010000046.1 GCA_025352225.1 Mucilaginibacter sp.
TTACTTGGTCGTAATTTTTCTTTAATGTATTGATTATCAATATAATGCACAACTTTTTCTTTCATATTTATATCATTTTTTAATCGCACAACACGTTAACTTAATAACAATTAACTTAATAACTCATTAACATACCCCACAACTATTTCCTTATTTCGGCCCCGGCTTCTTTACCGAAGTTAACTATTAATTTTTGCATAATTGTATCAATTGCTTTATCAGTCAAAGTTTTTTCTTCGTCTTGCAAAACAAAGCTCAACGCGTACGATTTTTTACCGGCGGGTAATTTATCGCCCTGATATACATCAAACACATTTACATCTTTTAACAATTTCCGCTCGGTTTTTTGTGCAATCTGCTTTAACTGCCGGAAAGAAACCCCATTTTCGATCAGCATAGACAGATCACGGCGAACGGCCGGAAACTTTGATACTTCCTGATAAACGATCCTGTTTTTGCGAACCAGCCCAATTATCGCATCAAAATTAAAGTCGGCATAAAATACTTCCTTATCTACGCCAGCCTTTTTTAAAGACGGTTTACCTACAGAGCCAAAAGTTACCAGCACTTTGTTGCCCCTGATATAAGTTAAGCCATAGCTAAGGTTTTTGTCGTCAGTATCTTCAACGGCAAAATCATTAATATTGAGCCGGTCCATTAAACTATCAACCACAGCCTTTAAATTATAAAAGGTATTAGCGGTTGATTTACTGTTCCAATGCTCTGCCTGGGTTGCTCCGGTAATGAATAGCGCAAAACGCTGATTTTCCGCATATTTATCCTCACGCACATGATACACCTTGCCAAACTCATATAATTTCAGATCAGCATTTCTGCGGTTATGGTTATAGCTAACTGCTTCCAAACCTGAATATAACAGGGTTTGGCGCATAATATCCAAATCGCTGCTTAAGGGATTCAACATTTTTACAGCCTCGTCAATTTGTTCGGCATAAACCGATTTGGTTAACGAATTCGACATAATTTCATTAAACCCATTCGCCGTCAGGAAATCAGAGATCATGTTTTGAATGGTATCCTTATCGGGACGGCCCGAGGTATTTAATGATGCCCTGATCTGGGTAGGGATCTCAATGTTGTTATAGCCATAAATGCGCAGAATCTCTTCAATCACATCCACATCCCGGGTAACGTCAACCCGGTAAGGCGGTACTTTAAGCGATAGGCCGTCGGCTGTTTCATTTACGATCTCAATATCCAAAGCGGTAATAATAGCCTTAATCTCCTGCCGGGGGATGGGCTTACCAATCAGCCTGTCGATATTTTTATAGGCCACCTCCACATTAAATGGGGTAACCGGGGCAGGGTAAAATTCGGATATGGCTGATGATATATTGCCACCGGCAACTTCTTTAATTAATAAGGCAGCATACTTTAAAGCATATACCGTAATGTTGGGATCCGTACCCCGCTCAAACCTGAACGAGGCATCTGTTTTCAAACCAAGCCTCTTAGACGTTTTACGAACGGATACCGGATTGAAATAAGCACTCTCCAAAAAGATATTTTTAGTTGCTTCGCTTACGCCCGATGCTGCACCACCAAATACCCCGGCAATACACATCGGCTCTTCGGCATTACAGATCATCATATCATCGGCCCATAGTTTACGATCAACGCCATCCAGTGTTTTAAACACTATTCCCTCCCATCCGGTTTTTAATATAATCTTACCTCCCTTAATCGCATCGGCATCAAAAGCATGCAATGGCTGGCCTAAACCATGCAGCACATAGTTGGTAACATCAACCACATTATTAATAGCCCGTACACCTATAACAGCCAGTTTCTCTTTTAGCCATTTAGGCGATTCTTTTACCTCGATGCCTGAAACGGTTACTCCCGAGTATCGCGGACAAGCGAGGGCGTTTTCCACAACTACCTCAATATTGAGCTGATGGTTATCTACTTTAAACGCGCTAACATCGGGTTTGATAATACCTGTCTTTAAAAATGCTGCAATATCACGGGCAGTACCCAAGTGCGATGCCGCATCAGCGCGGTTAGGCGTTAAACCTATCTCAAATAAATAATCGTCGTTTAATTTAAAATAGTCCTTAGCTAACGCACCCACTTCTGCATCAGCATCAAGCATCATTATGCCATCGTGCGATATGCCTAAGCCTACTTCATCTTCGGCACAGATCATCCCTTCGGATACTTCGCCACGTATTTTAGACTTATTGATCTTAAAAGGTTCTCCCGTTAACGGATATACAGTTGTGCCCACGGTAGCAACCACAACTTTCTGCCCGGCAGCTACATTGGGAGCACCGCATACAATCTGCAACGCTTCACCATTGCCAACATCTACTTTGGTTACCCGCAGCCGATCGGCATTGGGGTGTTGTTGGCAATCTTTTACATAGCCTATAACTAAACCTTCTAATCCCCCGGGTATGGCTTGTACTTTTTCCAGGCTCTCTACCTCTAACCCGGTTCCGGTTAAAATTTTAGATATTTCTTCCGGAGTTTTATCAGTTTGTATAAATTGCTTTAACCAATTATAAGAGATCTTCATGCTAGTCAAAAAATGAACCGCAAAGATACAATTTAAGCAGAAAGCTTAAAGGCAAAAGCTAAAAGGTTTTTAGAGATGAATACTTACCAACTAAGCCCGGATTTACAGCAATCCCTCATCACCAAAGCTAAAATATGACTGGTCGGTAAAAATCAGGTGATCGAATATGTTAATTTCCAGGATTTTACCCGCTGTAGTTATTTTTTTGGTCAGGCTCAAGTCTTCAGCACTGGGTTTTAAACTGCCCGATGGGTGGTTGTGCGCCAGTATTATTGCGTTGGCATGGTGCTCTAAAGCTACCTGGAATATAATTTTAGGGTCAACCACGGTAGTAGCCAAACCACCTTTACTGATAAGGTGCGTACCTAATACTTTGTTTGAGCGGTTCATTAACAATATCCAAAACTCTTCGTGATTTAGATCGGCAAACTGACGGTATAATATATTGTAGGCATCACGGCTGCAGGTAATTTGCTCAACCGTTTTAGCTTCGGTATCATCCCTGCGACGGCCAATTTCCAACGCGGCAATGATGGAGATGGCTTTAGCTTCGCCGATACCTTTAAATTTGGAAAGCTCGGCCACGGAGGCCTTTCCTAATGCGTTTAAATCGTTTTTGTAATGGTGAAGGATGCGTTTGCTCAATTCAACTGCAGATTCATCACGGCTGCCCGAGCCTATTAAAATGGCTATCAGTTCGGCATCGGTTAAGGTGCGCCTGCCCTGCCCTAACAGTTTTTCGCGGGGGCGGTCCTCCTCGGCCCATGCTTTTATACTAATCTTACCTTCGTAATACTCCATAATTAAAACTATTCAAAATATCATCAAAAACAAAAAAAAGCGACAGGTTAAACCTATCGCTTTTTTAAAGAATTTTTAAAGTAGAAAAACTTTAATATAATTAAGCTAAGCTGTTAACAAACTTAGTCAGTTTCGACTTGTTGTTTGAGGCTTTGTTTTTGTGGATAACATTCTTTTTGGCCAATCGGTCAAGCATTGAAATTACTTTAGATAAAAGTGGAGTAGCTTCTGTTTTAACAGTAGTACTTCTTAATCTTTTAATGGCATTTCTGGTTGTTTTAGCCTGATACCTGTTACGTAAACGCTTCGCAGCATTTGACCTGATTCTTTTTATGGATGATTTATGATTTGCCATTTCTTATAGCTATTATTCGTTCTGTTTTAAGGACTGCAAATATAGGGCGTTATTTTGAAATATCAAAAGGTAAATGAAAAAAAATTTGAGGTAGCAGCTACTATCTATAACGATGTTATAGAATCCCTACCGGAGTTTGATCTATTATTATATCAAACCCCATAAATCCGTTCCTTATAAATAGATTTACATGGTCACCTCATTTAATTACTCCTCACCTAAACTAAAATTTATAGGAATAGTGTATTGAACTCTTATCGGTCGGCCGTATTGCAATCCAGGCGTCCACTTTGGCGATTCTTTTAAAATCCGTATACCCTCAGCGACAAGATCTTCGCTTGGTCTATTAAAAGCCCTTATATTTATTAACGACCCATCCTTTTCGACTATAAAACCCATATAAACTCTGCCTGTAATATTATTTTCCTTTGCATCGGCAGGGTAACTAAGTTTCTTACTAAGATAGCTAACAAAGGCCATCACACCGCCTTTAAATTCCGGCACAACATTCCTTTTGGCATAATTAACTATTTGCCCATCTTTTCCAACAGATTGCCCAGATATCATTTTGCCATTTTTATAAATTTCGTTAATAATGAAATTATCTTCTCCTACCTTAACTACTCCTTTCCAATTTCCCTCTTTTAGTCCGGAGTTTATGTTCCCTTCTTCAAAAACACTTTTAAAATCATCGTCATAACCAATGTAATAACCATTACCATCAGTAACCAAAGCATGTCCAGTAGAATCAAAACATGCCTTAATTAAAAAATTATTTACGCCTTTCTCCGTATTTTTATTGTCTGAAAAATATTGCCTGTGCGAATATATCTTACCATTAGGAAAATAATTATATTCATTATCAACCTGAAACCCTTGTTTATAATTGGCAATTTGTTGTCTTTTTCCGTTTGGGAAAAACTTGAAGCATTGCCCTTCCAAAGCCATAAAATTAAAATTAGAGGAATAACCAGTTAATTTGGTTTTGCCGTTTAAATAATATTCGAAAACCCGGTATAAATGCGATCCAGAGTCGGGATCTGTTATCATCCTAATAAAACTTGCACTATCCCGCGTATCAACAATTTCACCCCGTTTATTATAGAAGTGAGAGTTTTGGCGTTGCGCCAAGCTTTGTTTAAAACAAAATATACTGCAAATTATTGGCACTAATACTTTTAGTTTCATGGAAATAACTATCTTTTATTCGCCTAAAATAAAGAAATCTTCTCCATTATCGCTTATCAGTGTTATTTTAGGTTTAACCGCCTTTTATAAAATATTGAATGGTTAATAATTTAAGTAACATACCGATCAAAAAATTAACGCAGGTAGCGCTGACAAAGGTAATTAGTCTGGATAAATCTCCCCTTTATTATGGTTATAGAACTGACTTAATTTTATATTTAAATGCTACTGTAATAAATAGACTAACATGGTCATTTCATTTAACTAATAGTTGCTCACATTAAAATTTATAGGAATTCTGAATTGACTTCTTACCTGTCGGCCAAATTTCAATCCAGGCATCCACTTTTGCGATTCGTTTATTACCCGTATACACTCTACTGCTAGGTCTTCGCTTGGTGAAGCTAAAGCCCTTAGGTTTATTAATGACCCGTCCTTTTCGACTGTAAAACTAGTATAAACTTTTCCTGAAATATTATGGTCCCTTGCATAAACAGGGTATTTAAGATTCTTGCCAAGGTAATTATAAAAGGCCATTATACCGCCTTTAAATTCGGGTAGGACATTCCTTTTGGTATAATTAACTATTTGCCCATCTTTTCCAACAGATTGCCCAGATATCATTTTGCCGTTTTGATAAATTTCTTTAATGACGAAACTATCTTCTTCAATCTTAACTACTCCTTTCCAATTTCCCTCTTTTAGCCCGGAGTTTATGTTCCCTTCTTCAAAAACACTTTTAAAATCATCGTCGTAACCAATGTAATAACCATAACCATTAGTAACCAAAGCATTTCCTGTAGAATCTAGACACGCCTTAATTAAAAAATTATTTACATCTTTCTCAGCATTTTTCTCGTCTGAAACATATTGTATGTGCGAATATACCTTACCATTAGGAAAATAATTATATTCATCGCCAAATGGTAACCCTTCTTTATAATTCGCAATTTGTTGTCTTTTTCCGTTTGGGAAAAGCTTAACGCATTGCCCTTCTAAAACCATAAAATTAAAACTGGAGGAATAACCAGTTAATTTGGGTTTCCCGTTTAAATAATATTCGAAAACCCGGTATAAGTGCGATCCAGAGTCGGGATCTGTTATCATCCTAATAAAACTTGCACTATCCCGCGTATCAACAATTTCACCCCGTTTATTATAAAAGTGAGAGTTTTGGCGTTGCGCCAAGCCTTGTGTAACACAAAAAACACTGCAAATTATTGGCACTAATACTTTTAGTTTCATGGAAATAACTACCTATTGTTCGCCTAAAATAAAGAAATCTTGCTCAGTTATCGCTTACCGAGGTTTATAAATTTAATGGGTATATATTATTTGAAAAATACTTTCTGCAGATTATTAACCCGACGGAAATACATTTTGACTTCAAATAGGTAGAGGTATTCCTGTAAATTCTAATTATATCCCGGCTAACCTATTGGCATTGCTACTTATGTAAAATTTATTTACCAGGTGTATAAATTGTAACAAAAAAATTACATTTCAGGATAGTGCATGACAGTTAAACTAAAATCATTAAATAGTTTTGAACAACCGATTATAATACTATTATAACCTAAGTTGATTGTAAATTACCAATTATAATCACATAATAGTTATATCACTTTTAAAACCCTAATATTTTAAACTATTATATTATTCAAATTTAATTATTGAATAACGGCTTGCTAATACACTAAAAAACCATACTAATTAACCTGAAAAAAATGAAAAAACACCCCTTTGTTTGGATGGCATTGCTCATTCTTAGTTTTTATGCATGTAATAAAAACGACAATTCGAATTTAAAAGGCCCGAACGCCGCCATGCCTTCTTTTACCTTATCAGCTGCACAAACTCAAGTAAGCGTACCTAAATGGCAGCCCCATGATTTTGATTTTAAAAGCACTCAGATTCCTGCTAATCCGTTTACAGCTGTCTTTTCTGCAGATTTTACAGGCCCTAATGGAGTTAAACTAACACTCCCAGGCTTTTATGATGGTGGAGGAATCTGGAAAGTGCGGTTCTCGCCAACAGTAGAAGGCGCGTGGTCTGTTACTTCCCATTCAAATGTTGCAGATATTAACAACCAAAAAACAGCGTTTAGTTGTAGCCCTAAAAACAATAATGAACATGGCGGCTTACAAATTGAAACTAATGACAGGCATCACTTTGTTTTCCAAGATGGTACACATTGGTTCCCCAGTGGTTATGAGTGTAACTGGCTATGGGCACTTGATGCTACCAACAATACCTTACCTACTGTCAATACATTTTTAGATAAACTAGGTGCAGACGGGTTTAATTTCATCCTTGTTAATGCCTATGCCTATGATACCTCTTGGCGCCCGGGAAAAACCTCTGCCGATGATTACGGCCCATCCCCATTGTACCCATGGAACGGAACTAATCAAAATCCCGACTTCAGCCGATTTAATATCGCTTACTGGCAACATTATGATCAGATGATTGACGCCTTATATAAACATGGCTTTGTTGCACATATTTATTTAAAGGTATATAACAAAGGAGTAACGTGGCCTCAAAACAACAGCGCAGATGATGATATGTATTATAAATGGATAATTGCACGTTATGCAGCATACCCAAACATTATTTGGGATTTGGCAAAAGAGGCTAATAATGAAAAATCTGTATCTTATAAAGTTAACAGGTTAAAAATGATCAGAGCTACTGATCCGTATCATCGCCTGCTTACTGTGCATACAGATATTAATACGTATGATGCCGGCATTTATAATAATTTGGTAGATTTCCGGTCAGACCAGTTTGTTAAAGGTGATCTTCATGCACTTATGTTATCAAGCCTTAGTAAAAACGATTGGCCGGTAATCAATGTTGAATCGGGTTACGAATACGGGCCAAATGGTCCCAACGATAAAACCTACAACGTTGTACAATCACCTGAAGAGGTTGCCAGAAGGATTTGGGAAATTAAAATGGCTGGTGGATATACTGCCTATTATTATACTTATACCGCATGGGATGTACTTCGTCCGCACGATACACCAAAAGGTTATGGTTACCTTAAAAACTTTAACAACTTTTTTGCACAAACTCAATATTGGTTATTAAAACCGTCAGACGGATTGGTTAGCACAGGATATTGCATTGCTAATACCGGAACTGAATATGTTGTTTTTCAAAACACTGCTACATCTTTTACTTTGGATTTAACTGCACTTAATAAAACATTGAATGTTGAATGGTTTGAGCCATATACCGGCCAAACAATAAATGCAGGAACAGTTCAAAAGGGCAAAGTGAAGTTTACTCCGCCAGCAAATTTCGGCACGGGGCCAGTAGCTTTACGTATACATTAACATATAGAAACATTTGTCACCTATTTATTCCGTATTATGCTTGTAAAATTGCATAATACGGAATAATTTTTACACTCCAACGGGTAATTGGAAACAGCTTTCCTATTCAAATCCTATTCACTCCCTTTCGTCAGGCAACCACGTTAATTTATCTTCCCCCATTTAAGTGTATAGAACTGATTGGATTTTCATCCGACTAAGCTGCTGTGATCTACGGAAACAATTCCGCATATTTACTTTATGAAACAAAGGTTTACCCTTTTACTTTCAGGTATTATCATTATTACCCTTTGCTCCTCATGGGGCTTTTTTGCCCATAAACGCATTAACAGAGGAGCTGTTTTCACCTTACCCAAAGACATGGCCGGGTTTTACAAATACAACATAAATTACATAACCGAACACGCCATAGACCCCGACAAACGCAGGTACGTGGATTCGCTGGAGGCACCAAAACATTTTTTTGATGCAGACCATTATGGCAAAAAACCGTTTGAGATAATGCCTCAACGATGGAAAGAAGCAGAAAGACAGTATTCTGCCGATTCACTAAATAAATATGGTACCTTACCATGGGCTATACAGCATTATTATTACAAACTTGTACAAGCATTTAAAGATCGCGACACAATAGCTATATTAAAAACATCGGCCAACCTGGGCCACTACATTGCAGATGCGCATGTCCCCCTGCACATGACGGAGAACCACAATGGACAATTAACTAATCAAATAGGCATACATGCCCTTTGGGAAACCCGGATACCTGAACTATTTAGTGCCAAGTATCATTATAACAAGAGCAAGGCGCATTATATTAAAGACCCATTAAAGGAAGCATGGAAAATCTGTAGTAAAACATTCCGTTGTGTTGACTCCGTATTAGTTTTTGAGCGAAGACTAACAAAAAAAATTACCCCTGATAAAAAATACGCTTTAGTTAAACGAAACGGAAGATCACTAAAAGATTATTCGGTTGAATATGCTGCAAGCTATCAAAGATCCCTCCATGGAATGATAGAGCGGCAAATGAGGGCTTCAATAGCCGAGACTGGTAGCTTTTGGTTTTCTGCCTGGGTTGACGCCGGCCAACCAGATTTAAACAAGCTGATAACTAAACGAATTACTCAAGTCAACAAGAAACAAACTTATCAAAGGCAACCCTAACTAAACAAGGAGGAATATGCAAAAAATAAATTAAACCGTTTTAGCTGAAGATTTGCTTTTTACGGCTGCGTAAATTGCCGGAACAACCGATATAACAATTATCGCCAATGACACTAGTTTAAAATGTTCTTTAACAAATGGTATACTACCAAAAAACTTGCCCGCAAACAGAAAAATGATTATCCACACGGCACCACCAATAATATTATATAAACTATAACGCATGAATGGCATTTTACCCACGCCTGCCACAAACGGGGCAATGGTTCTAATAATTGGAATAAACCTGCTGAATATAACAGCCTTCCCGCCATGCTTATTAAAAAAGGCTTCTGTCTGATTATAATATTCCAGTCTCAAAATTTTATTGCCTGGTTTAAAAACCTTCACACCTAAAAAATTCCCAAAAAAGTAGTTTACCGTGTTGCCTGTAAATGCTGCCACAATAAGTATCAGAGCCATTAAATAAATATCAAGCCCGGTATTGCCCCCAGCTATTAATGCGCCAGTAGCAAACAGCAATGAGTCGCCCGGTAAAAAAGGGGTAACTACAAACCCGGTTTCTGCAAAAATAATCCCAAACAATATCAGATATGTCCATCCCTGATAATCTCTGATGATATCAGCAAGGTTTTTGTCGATATGAAGTATAAAATCAATGATGCTTTTTATAATTTCCAAAATTGTAAAGTATTAATTTGCGGCAAAAGTAAAATATAAAGGTGTATTTACGCTATTTTATTTATTAGTAATTATGGCTGCGTTAAAAGCAGCAGTATCTATACGGTTACCACTAATACCATAGGCAAATAAGGTATATAGCCGGCCATCCTGTATTGTAATCCGGGGTACATCTTTAAGTATGCTACCCGGTAAACCAGTGGCTGTAATTTTAAAATCATAAATACCAGCAGGCAATTCAACAAATGACGAAACATCTTTATACTTTATGCTGCTGATGGCAGGAGTGCCGTTGGCCGATACATCAAGATTGGATGATCGAAGCGAAGCGTTAATAAACCGTATTTTACCATTTCCAATTTTAGAAACACTTGAAGTATCTGCGGTAAATATCACAGATAAAGGAGATATTAATGTGTCTGAATGTAATCCAACTAGAAATAAGGAATAACTAACTCCAGACTTTATACCGTTTGTTGGCGCAAAGCGAATTAACCCTATGCCGTGATCAGTAGAAATGTTTATAAAATCACTCCCCGAACTTAAACCATAATAACTGGATGGGAACGAATATTTAAAAAATGTACTATATGTGCCCACAGGTATGCTATTACCCACAAATACCTTAATAGGATTAGCATCGGGGCTTGCATTTACAACAAGTATCCTGGTGCTTGTACTCGATGGGTTTACAATGGTACCCGAGTTGCCACATGCCTGCAACATAATCACAATACAAACTAATAGCATATATGCTGAAGTAGCCGCAAGATATTTAAGATTGTTTTTACCTTTTTTTTTATTCAATGCCATTTTAATGATTAACTATTGATTTAACTTTTAAGCTATCAATACCATTATTATTTGAATTATAGGAGAATAGCGTATAAACTCCACGAGGTTGTAGAGTAATACTATCACTTAAAATAATAGCATTTGTATTAATATTTTTTAACTTTATGGAAATTCTTCCAGTATCTACCCTATCGAAAACTGATACAGTTTTGTAAGTTTGATTACTAAATTTGATATAGGGTTTATCTTTTAAATATACAGTAAACGCCGGCGCATTTACGGCAACATTTACAAATCTAACCTTTGGTTTTGTATTAACATTATCCACTATAGCGGTATCAATAGTTTGAACAGTACTGATATTCCCACCGTTACCGGGTTTGCCTGTTAAAAATATAGTATATAAAGTATCGGGCCTTAAATTGATAGCACTGGTAAAATATACTGAACGGCTGATAGTTGTATCCTTAAAAGAAATGGTTTGCATACCTGTTATCACATTTAAATACCCCGACGATTCGACAAACCCTATTCTATTAGAATTTTGCCTGGTACCATTGATGTAAAAATTGGCAGGGAACCCTTTAGGCAAAACATTTACAAAAGCCAGATGAGCCGGCAAGGTTTGAACTGCCGGTAAATCAATTCCACTCTTTTTACAGGATAAAACTGCAAATACCAATAATATAACTAATAAATATGACGGGTTTTTTAATTTCATTTTACGATTCCAAAACTAAATTTATAATATTTAATTAACGAATTTGTTTGCAATACCTATACAATGAAAATTAACGTTCGCAAAAAACAGTTCTGAAAAATAAAATAACACAAACTAAATTTTAATGTGTTGATATTTAAGCAGATGTTAACAAATAAATCACACAAACTTTACGCTACTATACCTACTAATGCTTTAACTTTAATAAAACTATACCGGACTACAAACTTTAAACCATTGAAACATTATGATCTGGAGAAAGTTCAGCGGCGAAATCATACAAGCGCCAATTATCGAAGAAGTTGAAAAAGCTATAGAACGGGAATTTAAACTTGGCAACAAGCTTAAAGTTTGCATTGGTACGGATTCGCAGGTAAAAGGCGAAGTAACAGATTTTGCCACAGTAATTGTTTTTTTACGCGAACAACGTGGAGGATTTATGTTTATCCATCAGGAACGCACTTCACAAAAAATGAGCATTAAAGAACGCATGCTTAATGAGGTTCAAAAATCTATTGACATTGCTTACAAACTATGTGATCTTTTGGATTTGTACAATGTTGACCTTGAAGTACATGCAGACATTAACACCAATCCAATGTTTAAATCCAACCAAGCCTTGCACGAAGCGATGGGTTATATTTTAAGCATGGGTTTTGTATTTAAAGCTAAACCAGAAGCTTTTGCGAGCTCCTACTGCGCTAATAAAATGGTACAGTAAAAGCCATTTAGAAATTAATCAGACAGGTAATTTCTAAATATTAAACTATAGTTTTATCCTCTTTTTATAGCAGGGTACTAATAAAATACTCCCCAATTTTTAATTTCATAAAAATATGGTAATCTTGCAAAACAATTAAAACTATTAGTTGTTAGCGCAACGTGAAGACATATCATTTTAAATTTGAACAGGATTTGCCTATCCCCTTAGCAGAAGCCTGGGACTTTTTTTCATCACCACTTAACCTGGCGAAAATAACGCCGGCTAAAATGAATTTTGTGATCACTTCTGATTTTACCGCTGATACAAAAATGTATCCCGGTATGCTGATCGCTTATAAAGTATCGCCGCTTTTTGGGATCAGAATGAACTGGGTAACAGAAATCACCCATGTTAAGGATATGGAATACTTTGTGGATGAACAGCGTACCGGCCCATACGCGCTATGGCATCACCAGCACCATTTTAAAGAGATAAAAGGCGGTGTTCACATGACCGATATTTTAACATACGCTATTCCTTATGGTATTATTGGCCAAATGGCTAATAATTTATTGGTTGAAAAAGAAGTAAAAAGCACATTTGACTATCGCGAAAGGGAGGTAAACAAGTTATTTGGTGTTTACCGGGCTAAATAAAACACCAATCAGGGTAACCTTAAAATATCCTGAAACCACAAAAACTGATACGTATAATAAAGCTCATCTACTTCGTGAGTTTTATCAGGGCTGCACCATATCTCGTTCCTTTTGTTTTTTAGTTTATTGTATAAGGCAAAACTGCATTGAGGTGGGCAAAACTCATCTAATAAACCAATAGCCATTATTACCGGGCATTTAACCTGAGGTGCAAAACTCATTGGGTCGTAATAATCCCAAACTTTAAAAAGTTTTTCTTTAGTAAAACCTGGATGGTTTTTAACATAATTAACCAGCATGCCCACAGGTGTTTGCGATTTTGGGTTCAAGCTGGTTATTTCATAAGCTTTTCTAAAATCAGCATATAATGGCACCTGGGCGGTAACGGCCTTAATACGTTTATCCATAGCAGCTAAAGCAATAGCCAAACCACCACCCTGGCTAGAACCATCAACCAGTATTTTCCCGGTATCTAAACCCATGTTACCATGAGATGATAAAAAATCGAGCCCCCTTATGCAATCCATATAAACCGCCCGGTAAACATATTTATCCCGGTTTTCTATATGGTATAGATTGTATTCGCCATGGGTATCAATAGCATCCGCGCTATTGCCGCTCCCTCGTACATTAAAATTAAATACCGCAAAATCGTCATCGTCTATAGTAGGTTCCATTTTAACAACATATCCAGGCAACCTATATTTTACAGGCAATTTCCCCGGTCTGTTGTTTGGAATAGTTAGCCACCCGCGCACTACGGCATTTCCCCACGAATGCATTTCAATTAAATAAACTTTTTTATTATTTATAGACAATGCTCTTTCTTCAATAATTTTATATCGCGGAGCAATCGTTTCTAAGGTATCACGGGTCTTTTTCCAAAATTCGTCAAAGTCAGCAGGTTTGTTTAAGGGCGCATCAATTTTTTGAGGATTGAGTCCAAATACACGTTTGATAGTATCATCATAAAAAGTAAGATTGAACCTAAAACTTATTTTATAAAAGCCAAATTGCTTACAGGGTATTTTAAAATGATATTTGTTATTGCTTTTTTTAGCAAGGTTTATTTTTACAAAATCTTCAAAAATTTTTTCACCTTCATAAGTAGTTACATAACAACTTAACTTCCCCTCCTGGTTTACTTTATAATTATTAGTAACTTTTACCGCGTATTCAACGGAGCCGTCGTTTTTAAAAATGCCGTTATTTACACCGGGACTAATATTTATAAATACTGTTCCATTTACTTCCTGGCCTTCACCTTCTTGTTTTACGGTATCTTTTTTTAGGCTATTATAGTTTTCAGGTAAAATGTATTGCGCATAAGCAGTATTGAATACGGCACAAAAGCAGGTAAGCAATAAAAACAGCCTTAAATATATTTTAAGGCTTTGGGATACTATTTTAGTATTTGTATACATAACCTAATGATAACGTACTTCCAATACCCGTATTTTTACCACTTATAAACTTACTTGCACTTACAAATATGCTCTTGTTCCTCTGGATACTATATGAATAACCTGCTGTAACTTGCTGAAAAGAAAAATCTTGATTTACAATCAGGTCGGTGGGGTTAAAGGTTTTATCGGTACTTGATGAGAATAAGCCGGTCTCACCAATCGATACTTGGTTCTTTCTATCAATAATATAGCTTATACTCCCTGAGTATTTATACTGCATGGGCCCAGGCTCGCCAATATACCTTTTCACGCCGCCTTCAAACTCATAATAAAACTTTTGTGAGCCTATACCAAAATCTCCTGAACTCAGAAACGCTATTTCGGGCCCCAACTTTTCATATCCTAAACTTTTGTTGATGGTGTTTTTATACAATGGCATAGTTACACTCCCTTGTATCGAAAAGTAGATGTTATAGTTAATATTAGCAAAATAGTACCGAACACCCACACTCGCATCTCCCAATCCAGCCACAGTCCTTGATATGCCGCCCTGGTTAAAATTATCAATGAGATAAGGCAGCCTGCCTACAAGTGATACCCGGCGCGAAAAGCCATACTCACTATTAAGGGACAAGATTAATGAGCTAAATTTCCCGTTATCAGCATAAGTTTGTTTATTGCCGTTTGCATCCCAAAACTTATTATTTAAAAAATAGGCTACTGATGGGATTAAGTATACTCGTTTTCGCCCTACAGGCCTGCCTCCGGCATACAACTGGTTATTAAACACGAACAAAAGGGCAAGTAAAATTACAAAACCCGAAGCTTTTGATCTTGAATATAGTTGCTCAAATAAACTATGGCGCATTTCTGATCGTAATTATTTAGCTTATATGCAGATATTTTAATTATTAATTTATACGATGATACGAAAAAGATAGTTTTCAACCTAAAATATACCCAAATTGTCAAAAAGCCATTTCCCGGCGTATTTGCTAAACTGATCCCCTACCTCATGGCCCAGCTCAGGATAAATAAATAATTTTTTACCTGCTGTTATATTATTGTAAACGGACACTGAACCCGTTGGTGGTGCAATTGGGTCGAGCAGTCCAATTCCGATCAGCGTTTTACATTTTAAACCGGATACGAAATTTTTAAGGTCAAAATAATCAAGATTATTTAATACCTCATCAAAATTTAATTTATGGGCTCTGGTATATGCCTTGATCGAGCCCATCGGGAAATCAGTACGGCTTGCCAGCGATCTAAAATCAGCAAAAGACGGATTTCCTGCCGAGCATAAAGTTATACGGGGATCTAAACTAGCCAGTACAAGTGCTAAATATCCACCCATGCTACCACCACTAGCATATATAGCTTTTGTATCAAATATATCCGGGCGGCTGAAAATAAGATCCACCATCCGTACGCAATCCATTATGCCACCTCTTAGTATATATTTATTTTTATCTTCAATATGGTAACTTATAACCTCTTCTCTGGTAATTTTAACATCATCTTTACTATTACCCTGGCCGCGCAGGTTTAACGATAAACGTGCCATATCCGGGCTGGCATCATACATCGGTTTCATATCGGCTCCGTAACCTGGTAAGGCAATATATACAGGCAACCTGATTTTTGTACGTCTGTCTTTTGGCAGAACCAACCAACCGCGTACTAAAACATTATCTAATGATCGCATCTCCACCAAATAGACCTCATCATTGCCTTTATCCAAATCGGCCTTTCTGATCAATTTAAAATCAGGGGCAACCGAATTAAGTTCTTTGCGCGTATTGGCCCAAAAGACATCAAAATCATCTGGTTTTGGGTATTGTGAAAAAATTTTACTGATATCAACGCCAAATACACGCCTAACCGTATCATCATGGTCGGTTACATTCACCATGAAATTAATATTATAAAAACCGGACGGTTGGGCAGGTATATCAATATCTACATGCTTTGCCGCGCTTGGTTTTAACGATAAAGGCATTGCACTTTTAAAAACGATATTACCCCCAGGAGTAGTAATATTATAAGACAAGGTTCCAACCTGCATTGTATTGTAACTACTTTTCAGATCCACAGCATAAGACACCGTTTCATTGGGTTTAAAAATGGCTTCTTTATTAGCCGGGTGTTCAGTTATATTTATAGTTTCGCCAGTTTCCTGAGGCTTTGGTTCGCTCTTAACACTAACAGCACTTTTACTTACTACCCTGGAAGCCATAACTTTATCATAAATATGAAAGCCATCATATATCCATTTACCTTTTATGTTACCCAAATCGTTACCTATCTCATGCCCCAGATTAGGGTAAATAAAAAGTTGCTTGTTAGGTGCGTTGTCATCTCTTGTATCGGGTATACTATTATACAATACCAATTCAGTATTTGGTGGTGCAAACTCATCAAGCAGTCCCATGGCAATAATCGTTTTGCTCTTGATAGCAGGCGCAAAATTCTTAAGGTCAAAATAATCAAGGTTATTTAAGATCATGCTCATTGGCAACGACCTTCGCTTTGCATAATATTGAATTGACGACATCGGGAAATGGCTTGCCAACACCGTTGACCGCATATCAGCAAACGAAGGGTTATCGGCTGCACAATAAGCTACACGGCTATCTAATGCCGCTAAAGCCAAAGTTAAATATCCACCCATGCTACCCCCTGTTACATAAATGGATTTGACATCCATATCGGCCCTTCCTGAAATAAAATCCAACGCACGTAGACCGTCCATAATTGCACCCCGGTATATATATCTGTATTTATCTTCAATACGATAGCTGATGTATTCTTCCTTTCCGGGGCTGATCATGTCCCTGCTATTACCCAAGCCTCGTACATTAATTGATAAGCAGGCAAAATTGGGGATATTGGGTTGGGGCTGCAGATTGGCCCCATAGCCTGGTAAAACCAAATAAACGGCTAACTTTTCTTTAGGGTTCCTGTCCTTGGGTAGAGTTAACCAGCCACGTATTGTAACATTATCCAGCGACAGCATTTCAACTAAAAAAACCTGATCGTTCCCTTTTTCTAATTCAGGTTTTTCGGTCACTTTAAAATTGGGAGGTACTTTGGCAAGTTCGGCTTTGGTATTGCTCCAAAAGGCATCAAAATCTGCCGGTTTAGCGTAATCAGATCGTATCTTATAAATATCAACTCCAAATACCCGGCGGACGGTATCATCATAGTCGCCAGTATTCAGCATAAAGTTAACCTTGTAAAAGCCTGTTCTTTGCGCAGGCATGTCTAACTGTACTTGTTTTGACCCTTTGGGTTCTAAAACTACAGGTACCGCATTCCTTGTAACTAATCTTCCATTAAGATCTGTTATTGCATAAGCCAGTTTCCCACGCTGCGTGTTATTAAAAGTACTTTTGAGATCAATTTGATAACGTATTAACGTATTGCTCTTAAATATAGCGTTGGTATCCTGAGGATGCTCCTTTATTACGATTTCCTCCTGAACTGCCAACTTATTGCTAACAACACTACGTTGCGCAATTGACCTGCTATTTAGACTTACTAAAAGACAACATAAAAACAACAATGTGATAGTCTTATTATGCATAATTTAAATAGATGTCTCGTTTTGAGATAGCCGTGGCACGTTTTTACCCAGAAAATCAGACCGCCGGATATAATGATTTAATGGCTCCTCTATAAATTTAAATAAAATTATGGCAATCGCGTTTAAAATAATAAATGAATATAAAAGATTAAGCTGCTCAGATTCAAAAGGCGAATGCCAGTCCAAGCCTACCCTGTCATATAACTTAAAAACAGCTTCGTTCAAATTATTCAATACCGATTGGATGATGTTATACATATAACCTAAATGTATCAGGTAAAATATATACGAGCTTTTACCAAGCAACTCAATAAATTTATTCGACAATATTCTTTTCAGGATAGTACCATCTTCGGTCAACAACCCAAAAAAGAAAAACGTTATAGCTGTAGCGAGCAGATAATTATTGGTAATTATCCCCCACGGGTTTTGTTGGCCGAACAACTGGCCCGGTAAAACAGGTAGTACAGACATGATCCATACAGATACAAATATCATCACAAAACCCAAATAGGTAAACCTGATACCATTAGTACGGCTAAACCCTTTACGTTTAATATACAGCGCGAGCATGATGCCGGTAAAAAACTCAAAGCACCGGCCAAAAAAGGTAAAGAGCATCATAAATGTAAAATTGCCAAAGAAGCCATACCAATTAAAATTTCGAAATATCAACACTAATAAAAAGCCAAAACCAGTAATAATTAGCGGCTGTAAGTACGAACGTCCCCATTTTTTAGCAAAGAAAAACATAAACGGTGCTGTAAAATAGAAACATTCTTCGACCGTGAGCGACCAGCCCTGGGCAATACCCGTAAATTTAAGCTCGTTAAAAAAACCACGCAGAAATGTAACATTCATAAAAAACAATAGAACAGGGTGTTTAATACCTGCTACAATACCTTCATCCTGCGTAAAAAAATAATATATAAATGCTCCTGTAGTGAGCAATAGATACATGGGGTAGATACGGGCAACCCGGTTTTTTAAATACTGCCTGAACCAAACAGGGGTAAGTGAAAAGCTATCGTAATACCTGAAAGCAATTAAAAATCCCGAAAGAACAAAGAAGATAGTTACGCCTATATGGAACTCGCGGAAGAAACGTTGAACAGGGTGAGGGAAGTACGTGTCGAAAATATAGCTAAAATGAGATATAAATACCAGATACGCGGCTAATGCACGAACACCCGTTAAAGCTGGGATATAATTTTGCAGCGGTTTTTTTAACAAAGCGTGTAAAGGTTTCTGCCTAAATAAATCTATATTTAAAAATGGGAACGCAAAACCAGTACCAAATATATTTTACTAATATACTACATGTATGCAGAACCCTGTACTATTCCTCTTTTACGGATGGTTTCATCAATATGATGCTGTATCTCTGATTTTTTCAGATCCCAGTTTGGTGCTATGAGCAATTCACGATCCGAAAGGCCAAACAACCGTTGGATAACAATATCAGGGCGTACAAGCGGCAACAAATCGCATAAAAAGTCGGCATATTCGGGCAAGCTGAATAGCTTGAAAGGTTCGCGTTTATACTTAACCCCCATAATAGAGCCTTCAACAATATGCAGGTGATGAAATTTAACAAATTTAATTTGCGGAAAGCGATTTATTTCATCGGCGTAGCGCAACATCATCTCCTTGGTTTCCCAGGGGAAACCAAAAATAGTATGTACACAAATATCAAGTTTTGAATTTTTCACCAACTCCAACGTGTTAATCAGTTCGCTATGCGTACAACCGCGGTTTATCTGACCAAGGGTTTCATCATAGATAGATTCCATACCCA
Organism: Mucilaginibacter sp.; assembly: GCA_025352225.1. GTDB lineage: Bacteria > Bacteroidota > Bacteroidia > Sphingobacteriales > Sphingobacteriaceae > Mucilaginibacter. The sequence continues at coordinate 19,747 of JANXTT010000046.1, forward strand.
TTTCCAGATCAACATCAAATCGATCTGTATAACTTTCTAACAAGGCTATCTTTTCGGCATCAATACAATCTGGCCGTGTACCTACTGATAGACCAACTATATTTTCGGGCTCAATGCTCAATGCCTCGTCATACAACATTTTTAAATAATGAGTTGGGGCATATGTATTGGTATTCGGTTGAAAATAGATAATAAACTTATCTGCCTTATTACCTGTACGCGCCCGCTCCATCCCTTTAATTACCTGCTCGCGAATAGAGGGATTTTCGCGCGATACTGTAGGTGTAAACGAATCGACATTACAATAGGTGCAGCCGCCAAAACCTTTGGAGCCATCGCGGTTGGGGCAGGTAAAGCCACCGTCAACTATCACTTTAAAAACACGTTGCCCATTATACTTTTTCCGCAGCCAGGCGCCATAGTTATTATAACCTTTTGTATCTTGCACAGCAGCTATCACATCGTTTTGCATTAATGCAAAGATACAAATCATTTTATCTGCTTGTGTACCATAATTTCGGCACGGTATGTCACATGTATTTAATTTGTATCAGAATGTTCTTTAAAGACTATAGATTTTAAACTATCTCGTTATAAAGGATACTGTAATATAATATGTATTTAGCATCGCTATCGCGTTTATGATACATTGTTTATTGGGTAAACTGCCAAGGCAACTTATCTATCTTATCCCCAATAAGTTGAACGTTTTCGGCACTGAGTTGCTCTTTGGCATATTCTTCCATTTGCCACCCCCCGCTCACCTTTTTTATATTGCCAATATAAGCGTTATCGAAAGTAACCCTGTAAAGATCCTTCTGTATCGGTTTTACCTTACATAGTTACCGCCAAAATCAC
>JANXTT010000065.1 GCA_025352225.1 Mucilaginibacter sp.
CTACTTGATACTTTTTTAAAATGTCCGATTTTTTTTTAACCAGTTGACACATTTGGATATTAGCCTTATATTAGCTCATGTTTCACTTAAACATCCCTTAAAAAAAATGAAGAAGTATTTGTTTTTAATATTTGGTTTAATACTGGCAAATATAGCTATGGCTCAGCGCGCTCCCGGGTCGTATATGAGAGATGCCGCGAGAGAAAGGAATGAACGAAATGAACGGCAGGCACGAGAAGACAAAGCAAAACAACAATCTACTGTCCGGTCTACTCCTGAAAAAAAAGTAGATTCTTACACCCCACAGACTACCAAGCAGGTGAAACACGAAGAAACCGAGGATGAAAAGCAATTAAGGGAGGAACAGGAAAAAAAAACAGCGGCTGAAAAGAAACAGAAGGCCCTAGCAGGAACAGAAAGAGTTCTGGAGCCCTGTCCACAATGCTTCGACTGGTAAGCATGACATCCCGTTTTTAAAAGTCTAAAGTTAAAAAGTATGGTGTGCCGGGTGTCATTCTGGGTAACCTTATTTGCACTCAAATAAGGTTACCCAGAATGACAGGCCTTTTTTAAAAACGCCCATTAATACCCATGTGTTATTTGGGTGTCAAGTAGCTAGTATCAAGTAGTTAGACTTTGAAAACATATTTGATATAAAGTTTAAACACCCACAAATACCCATGTCCACATTAAAAAAAATACTTGATACCTGACACCAGCGACTTGATACTAACTAAAAAATACCCACAAATACCCATGTCCGTTTTTTTACTGATGCTGGTAAGCTCGTGCGCTACGGGGCCATACGGCGTTACTAATAAGGTTTATCGCCGGCAGGCTAAAACCTTCAGTAAAACCTTGCAGGAAACGGCTCCGGCCTTGCTGCTTGATTCTACGGGCATGGCTATCCCGTCTGACTGGGTGGGGGCGGTTAATTTTGGCATGCGCAAGCCAAACTTTGTAATTATACACTATACCGCCCAAAAAGCCGCCAGCGAAACGCTCAAAACCTTTACCACCGTTAAAACAGAGGTAAGCGCGCATTATGTAATTGGCAAAGACGGCAAGGTACACCATATGCTGAACGACTACCTGCGGGCATGGCATGCCGGAACCAGTAAATGGGGTAGTGTTACGGATATGAATAGCTGCTCAATAGGTATTGAACTGGATAATACGGGCGAGGAGCCTTTTGCCGACGCGCAAATGAACAGCCTGCTTGCCTTATTGGCCAAGCTTAAAAAAGCTTATAACATACCAATGGCTAACTTTATTGGGCACTCGGATATTGCCCCGCCACGCAAGCAGGACCCTGGCACGTATTTCCCGTGGAAATTAATGGCCCTGCATGGGTTTGGCATCTGGAGTGATGATGTGCTGGAGCTGCCTCCTGATAATTTTGATGTGGTACAGGCCCTGCGAATTATTGGCTATGATACTTCGGATCTGAATATGGCTATTATCGCGTTTAAACGGCACTTTATCCAAACCGATATTAAACCCGAGCTAACCCAATTGGATCTGAATGTGTTGTATAATGTGAGCGGGAAGTAGCCTCACCTAAACCTCTCCAAGGGAGAGGGGTTTATAAGCAGCTCCACTACAACTTTTCAAATTTAATCTGGAAAAGCTTATCCCATTTTTTGCCGGTGATGAAAAGGCGTTTACCCTGGCTGTCCCAGGCTATGCCGTTGAGTACGTTATTGTCCGGGTCGCTTTTTACGCTGTAGGGGCGGGTGGCCATGGGATACAGGTTTTTAAGGTCGATGGTTTGTACTACGGCCCCGTTTTTGGGGTTTATCACAATAATAGTATCGGTGGTGTAAATATTGGCGTAGATGAGGCCATTAATATATTCCAGTTCATTTATCCGGTTAACGGGGCCCTTATCATCGCAAACGTCAATATAGCCCTGGGGTTTAAAGGTGTCTTTGTTTAAAAACCAAATGCGGTTAGTGCTATCATCCTGTAAGATCCGCTTTCCGTCAAAGCACATGCCCCAGCCTTCGGGCGCCCAGGTAAAAGGGATGGTATCTAATAATTTAAAGGTGTTTTTATCGTATATAAAACCAACCTTTTCCTTATAGGTTAGCTGGAGTATCTTATTGCCTACGGTGGCTATGCCTTCGCCAAAATACTTAGGGGCAAGGGTTACTTTTTGCACAACCTTCCCGGTAGCCAGACTAACTTTTCGCAGGCTCGAATTGCCGTAATTGCCAGCACTTTCGTAGAAAAAGCCATCGTGGTATTCTAAACCCTCGGTATATGAGCTGGTATCGTGCGGGAATATATGCTCTATTTTAAACGTATAGGCAACTGGTGGCGCGGCAGCTAAAAGGATAATGTTGGTTGATACTTCCTGGGGTTTGCCGCCGCTGTATACACGTGCCGTAATTAGTTTGGAGCCCAGCGTAAGGGAGTCGGTTTTGATCTGAGTGCCCAGGGTATCTTTGCGGCTTGTGTTTTTTACCGAATCAATGAGGTAAACAATAGAATCTGCCGACATACCGTTCGGTATATGCACGTTAAGCCTAACCACATTGCCCAGTTTATAAGTGGTGCCAGCATCCGGCGAAAGTGTAAGGTTTTGATTTTCGGTGCCGCTGTTTGTGCAGCCGGTTATTGCCAGGGCCGCTAATGCGGCAAACAATGCTATTTTGTATCTCATTTATTGTATATTATTTAGATAGGTGGCGTTGGCCAAAATGCGTCTTCAATGTGTTTTAACGTGTGTTTTTGCTGCCCATCAAACAAAACCGAAACAATATCGAACCGCACTTCGCCCTGATGGTTCATGAGGTAAATATATTCATCCGCGGCTTTAGCGAGCAACTTTTTTTTGCGGTCGTCAACAAAATCTTCGGGTTGGCCAAACCAGTTGCCTGTGCGGGCCTTTACCTCCACAAATATGATGGTTTTATCCTTATATACGATCAGATCGACTTCCGCTTTACCGTATGTCCAGTTCTCATCCATTATCTCATAACCCTGCGTTTGGAGATGGGTTTTGGCTAAAAGTTCGCCTAAGCGGCCAAGTTCAAGGTGTTGGGCCATTATTTAGTAATTACGATGCCTAAATAATCAGTAATGCTTTTTTCAACCTTTTTCATGTGGATGTACTGGCTCAGTAAAATATCCTGATCCTCGGCAATGATGCTGGTTTTAAGCTGATTGCGGATGTTGGTCAATATCTTGCCCACCTTTTGGAGTTTAAGATGGAAAATGGCATCTAAAATGGTCGCCTTCATATCTTTTTCCTCATCCGTGGTCGAAATTTTATGCATTTCGTACCAGTTAGGGCTCAGTGTATATTGCGACAGGAGTACCGATATGGCTATATCAGTAATTTGCTTGTCGGGATGGTTGATATAATAGAGTTCTTCGGGTAAAATGCCTTTTTCAACCTCTTCATGATAAATTTGGATAAAGCTTTTGCATACTGGGTGTTCGAACTCAACATCACTCAGTTCGGCAATCATAAAGGGGCCAATGTAGGTATTGGCAATGCCATCCCAATTGATAATGCGGCTGCCATAGGTTACCAACAGGCGCACAATCTCTTTTTCCTGGGTTTCATCCTGGGTGTTTGTCAAACGCAGGCCTAGCTCATCCTCCTCAACCGGTGGTGCCGCTTCCCGTTCAACCTGTTGTTTGTTTTGCTGTTGCTGATGGTCTTTCTTTTGTTTGGCCTGCCGCATTTTATTAAGCTCGGCATTAAGCGACCGTTCTTCGATCTGCAACAAGCCGCTGCATTCGCGGATGAAAACCGAGGCCTTAATAGAATCGGGTATTTTGGCTATACTCTCAACAATATCGCGTATCACATCCGCTTTTTTAATGGGATCGTTACCGGCTTCCTTAAGCAGCAGGTTTGTTTTATAGAGTATAAAGTCCTTTTTGTTCTGTTCTATGTAATTCTTAAAACCAGTACTGCCTAAAAGCCTGACGTACGAATCCGGGTCGTGCCCATCAGGAAAGAGTACCACTTTAACGTTGAGGCCCTCTTCTAATATCAGGTCCAACCCGCGTAAAGATGCTTTGATACCCGCTGCATCACCGTCATAAAGAATAGTGATATTTTTGGTTAAGCGGCCAATCAGTTTAATCTGTTCAATAGTTAATGATGTACCTGATGAGGCTACGACGTTTTCGATACCCGATTGGTGTACCGATATTACATCAGCATAACCTTCTACCAGATAACAGTTATCCTCATCGCGGATAGCCTTTTTGGCAAAGTGCAGGCCATACAGCACATTTGATTTATGGTAGATCTCAGACTCGGGCGAGTTTACATATTTGGGTACGCTTTTATCGCTCTTAAGCGTGCGCCCGCCAAAGGCGATGACCCTGCCGGTAAAACTATGGATCGGGAACATTACCCGGCCTCTATACCTATCGTACAAAGTACCGTTATCCCGTTTAACAGACAAGCCGGTCTCTTCCAGAAACTCTTGCTGGTAACCATCCTTTAAAGCCGAACTGGTAAAAGCCTCCCATTGATCGGGCGAGTAGCCCAGCTCAAACTTTTTAATGGTATCATCGCGAAAGCCGCGTTCTTTAAAATAACTGCCGGCAATGCTTTTACCCGCCTCGGTTTCCAATAAACTATGCTGGAAAAATTTGGCCGCATATCCGGTAACGATCAATAAGCTTTCGCGGTGGTTCTCTTCTTCGCGGTTTTCGGGGGCGTCGTTGAGTTCTTCTACCTCGATGCCGTATTTTTTGGCGAGCCATTTAAGGGCCTCCGGGTAGTTAAACTTTTCGTGCTCCATTAAAAACGTTACCGCCGAACCACCCAGTCCCGATGAAAAGTCTTTAAAGATGCCCTTGGCCGGAGATACCGTGAAGGATGGGGTACGCTCGTTAGCAAAAGGCGAAAGGCCAACATAATTGGCACCACGCTTTTTTAACTGCACAAATTCGCCAATCACCTCCACAATATCTGTGGCTTCCATTATACGGTCGACGGTTGCTTTGGTGATCATTAATTACAAATATAAGCGGAACTTATGAAAGTGTATGATCAAGTTATAGCAACTGCTAAATACTCTTTTAAAAAACCGGGGGTATTAATCGAAAAATTGTGGGTTTGGCCCCGATAGTTATGATCAAAAATTAGACGCGACTATTGTAATCCCCAAATAATTGTAATTTTGCCGCTCAAAGATTTTATAATGAGCCAGAGAACAAAGATCAAAGCACTATTGCAAACCAACGAAACAGGTTTCGAGGTAACGGTTAAGGGTTGGGTACGTACATTTCGCAATAACCAGTTTATAGCGCTTAATGACGGCTCTACAAATAATAACCTGCAAATAGTGGTTGACTTTGAAAACACCGACCCTGCAACCTTAAAGCGTTTAACAACCGGCGCCGCCATTAGCGTGGTAGGTAACGTTGTACCATCGTTAGGCAAGGGGCAAAAGGTGGAAGTTAAAGCGACCTCCATTGAAATTTTGGGCGATTGCGACGCGGAAAAATATCCGCTGCAGCCAAAAAAACATAGTCTTGAGTTTTTAAGGGATATTGCGCATTTACGTTTCCGCACCAATACCTTTAGTTCGGTTTTCAGGGTGCGTAACAGTTTGTCGTTTGCGGTGCACCAGTTTTTTCAGGAACGTGGGTTTGTTTACCTGCATACACCCGTCATTACCGCGTCGGACGCGGAGGGCGCTGGCGAAACATTCCGTGTAACCACACTTGACCCAGTTAAACCGCCACTAAATGAGCATGGCGAGGTTGATTTTAAACAGGATTTTTTTGGTAAGGCAACTAATTTAACCGTGTCCGGACAATTAGAGGGCGAGCTTGGCGCGATGGCCCTGAGTGATATTTATACTTTTGGCCCAACTTTTCGTGCCGAAAACTCCAATACAACCCGCCACCTGGCCGAGTTTTGGATGATAGAACCCGAAATGGCATTTTATGACCTGGTTGACAATATGGACCTGGCCGAGGCCCTGTTAAAATATGTGATCAGTTACGCTATAGCGCATAACAAAGAGGATATTGAGTTTTTAACCCAGCGTTTGCTGGAAGAAGAAAAATTAAAGCCACAGCAAGACCGCTCCGAATTATCGCTGATAGACAAGCTGCAGTTTTGTTTGGATAACGATTTTCAGCGGCTTACCTATACCGAGGCTATTGATATTTTAAAAGAGTCATCTCACAATAAGAAGAAAAAATTTCAATACCTGATAGAAGGCTGGGGTACTGATTTGCAAAGCGAGCATGAGCGTTATTTGGTGGAGAAGCATTTTAAAAAACCCGTTATCCTGACTGATTATCCGGCCGAGATCAAAGCTTTTTACATGCGCCAGAACGAACCCGATGCACAAGGACGTAAAACAGTACGCGCCATGGATATCCTGTTCCCTGGTATTGGCGAAATGGTTGGCGGCTCGCAACGTGAAGAACGCCTTGATAAGCTGGAGCAGCGTATGGACGAAATGGGGATCCCTAAAGACGAACTTTGGTGGTATTTAGATACCCGCCGCTATGGTGCCTGCCCGCATGCTGGCTTTGGCCTGGGCTTTGAGCGATTAGTGCAGTTTGTTACGGGCATGGGTAACATAAGGGATGTAATACCTTTCCCACGCGCGCCAAAAACCGCCGAATTTTAAGGAAGGCTCAGCCTGCCCCGCTCTCTACAGGAGGGGGCTTCTATAACAATACCTTATGGCCACGATAAAACTGGTTACCCATATCAATGCGCCCATGGATAGGTGTTTTGACCTTTCGCGAAGCATTGATCTGCATATGGAATCAACCAGGCAAACCGGCGAGCAGGCTATTGCCGGGCGAACCAGCGGACTTATCGGCCCGAACGAAACTGTTACCTGGCGGGCAAAGCATTTTGGTATTTGGCAAACACTTACCTCAAAGATTACCGGGTTTAATACGCCCCATTTTTTTGCCGACGAAATGATTAGCGGAGCGTTTAAAAGTTTCAGGCATGAGCACCATTTTTTATGGGATGGGCAACAAACCATTATGCGCGATGTATTTGTATTTGAATCGCCATTAGGGATATTAGGGCGGCTTGTTAACCATTTGTTTCTTACCCGGTATATGAGGAAACTATTGATCAAAAGAAATGAGGTGATCAAACTAGTAGCAGAAGATCAAGCGGTTTGAGCAACTATCCAATGATGTCTTTAAATCTTTTTGCTAGTAACCTGTAGCCGGTGCGGGCTCAATATTAGCTATAATAACGCCTGCGTTTCCATAGGTTTCATGTACAACACAAGTTCCATCGGGTGCTTAATAGCAGCTATTTTAAACAAATAACCAAAATAACACATGGGTATTTGTGGGTATACAAACAATTAATTTGATTCACTTTAGTAAGTGATGGCTGTCATTATAAGCGGTATTTAAAGAACAAAGTGCTGCTGCCACCCACCCATTGCCTACTTGGCTTCATAGCAGCTATTTTAAACAAATAACCAAAATAACACATGGGTATTTTTGGGTGTTTGAAAAAAAAATATTTTCTAACACATTGCCATTTTTGCTGGTTTTCAATAGCTGTTATTGTTTATTTCAATTACAATATAGCGTTTTTTTTGCATTGGCACAAGGGTGATTTTAACGTCTGGCACGCCGGGCCTGCCCAAGAGGTAGCGAGGGCAATTGCGATAGCTACTTGTGCCTAGAACAGTCTGAAAGGTGTACATGTAGCCTTTGTGCACATCCCGAGCACAACATGCGCCAGGAAGGATAATAAGAGATTATTGGTATTTATATATGGCAGCTTAATTAAGGTAATATTAAACTGAAGCTCCTTAAGAGAAAATCAGAACTATTTCAATCTAAAGCATTAAGTATATCTGGCACTGCCTTTTTAGCAATCCCTTCAGGCTTGGAATAGATAGTATCGTCGTTGATACCCATCTCCCGTAATTCCTTTCTAAGGCGGTGACCGATGGACTTATGGAAGTTGATGCACATCATAGGGGTGCGGGGTGTGTTTCTCCCTTTGGACATGTTACCGAGATAGTGCATTGTCCAATGCAAAAGGAAAACTTGCTCAAGCGGCATGTTAGAGGAATTGTTATAAATGAATAGACCTTTCTGGTTCGTGATATGCAGATTGTTGACCAGTGAGAAGACTGGTTTGCCGGACTTGAACCGTTCATCTATATATTGAAATTTTTTCTTTTTTAAAGTTTTATATTTAACCGCCGAGTTACTGCTGATGCTAAGCTGGCTAAAAGAGGAAACCGTGTCAAGAATATGATCTTCAATCAGCATATAAAAAGAGAAGTAATCATCTATTTCATAAGTGTCCGCGCCATTTTGGAAATGCTCTAATTGCTCGTCCGTACAACCTGACAAGGCAAAATAAAGGCTCGTATATAGATCAGTTGTCCAGTCCATGAAAGGGGTTGGCGCGCCGTAATGCTGTAGGAAACTCAGTATGGCAACATCATTATCCCGTAAGCCGGCTGTTTTAAAGAAATTGGATAGCACTGAATTGTTGACTGTCCTGGCATTTTCTATCATTTGCTCAATCGATTGATGATAGGTTTTTTCATCCTTCACATTAATAGCCTTATTGGCCTGGTAGGCCCGCTGGGCTTTATTGAACAATCTATACTTTGCCTGTGTCATTCCCCGGAAAACCACCTTTTTGTCTGCAAGCAGTTGGGGCAACTCATACTGGATAAAATAAAAAAACTTGGTACCGCTTTCAAAATTCTGATATCCGCCAAAGGCATTCCTCTTTTCAGTCAAAGAGCTATAAACAAGCAGGTGATCCGTTTTAGGTCGTTGGTCCTCTTTTTCCAATAGTTTAACAAATATTTCGACTTCTGAAGGTGACATAACAAAATTATTTATTAATCAGTTTTTGAAACGATTCGATAGTAGTTTCCGATAAGGCCGCCGCCTCATTTCTGGTGGGGGCGTTTTTTTTCTGCCTTTTGAAATTCCTCGAATGTAATAAAAGTATTGCATTCAAAGCCACCATGGCACAGGCTATAAACATCATTCCCCAGTTTACTTTTTGTCGCCCTTTAAAATCACAATAATCAACCATAAAACCGCAAACATCTGCACCAGCATACCCGCGCCAAATATGATGGATGTGCCTGGCCAATGCTGTATTTTAAATGCCATACCGGCTATAATCAATATAAAACTCGCTAAAAAAATAACAACGGGGTAAACGTATTTAGAGTTCATGGCGGCAAAGATAATCAAGATAAATAAAAACAGAATAACGCTCTTAAACGGAACAATCACCCGGCGCCAAACAATCAATTATTGACTATCGGCTCTCAACTTTTTACCTCCCCAACTGAAATAATTTCCTTAAATTTGCGCCTCTTAAAATTGAGGTAACTGTATTGATGTACAACGAATATAAGCAGCTAAATCTATCACAGGTGGGTAAAGACGTTCTGGAATTTTGGAAACAGAACCACATCTTCGAAAAAAGTATCAGCAGCCGTCCGGCAAGCAAACCCTATACATTTTACGAGGGGCCGCCGTCGGCTAACGGCATGCCGGGTATACACCATGTCATGTCGCGGTCAATTAAGGATATTTTTTGCCGTTACAAAACCCTTAAAGGCTATCAGGTAAAACGCAAAGGCGGCTGGGATACCCACGGCCTGCCCATTGAGCTGGCTGTAGAAAAATCATTAGGCATCACTAAAGATGATATTGGCAAAAAAATATCTGTTGAAGATTATAACAATGCCTGCCGTGCGGAGGTAATGAAATATACCGATGTATGGAACAATCTTACCCAAAAAATGGGCTATTGGGTTGATCTGGAAAACCCGTACATCACCTACAAAAACGAATACATTGAAACCCTTTGGTGGATATTAAAGGAACTTTACAACAAAGATTTTCTTTATAAAGGCTATACCGTACAGCCTTACTCGCCTGCGGCGGGCACGGGTTTAAGTTCGCACGAGTTGAACCAGCCCGGCACCTACCGCATGCTGAAAGACACTTCTATCACCGCGCAGTTTAAAATTAAAAGAAATAGCAAATCTGAATTCCTATTTAATGGTATAAATACTGATATATTTTTCTTAGCATGGACAACAACTCCATGGACTTTGCCATCTAATTGCGCGTTGGCTGTAGGAGAAGGTGATAAAATTAGATATACAGCAATAACTACTTATAATCAATACACTAACATAAAAGTTACAGTTATAGCTGCGACAGCCTTACTTCCAAAGCTTTTTGATGAAAACAAATACGAATACGTTGCTGATGGCCGAATCGACTCGCCTAAGACGGCATCGGGAAAAATCCCCTGTTGGTTTGCTTACAATGATTTAACATTGTATGGTCAAGATTTAGTCGGAATACATTATGAGCAACTAATGCCCTACGTAACTAACGCTGATCTGGAAGCAAACGCCTTCCGGGTAATCGCGGGTGATTTTGTAACTACCGAAGATGGTACAGGTATAGTACATATAGCTTCTGTTTTTGGCGCGGACGATTTTAGGGTGGCTAAAGCCAATGGTGTGCCATCTGTGTTGGTATTGGATGAGAATGGCAAAGAAGTGCCCCTGGTTGATAAGCGCGGACGTTTTGTAGATGAAGTAACCGATTTTGCAGGGCGCTTTGTAAAAGAAGAATACTATAGCGATGCCGAACGCGCCGCACCCGATTTTAAGCCTACCGATGTGCTTATCGCCATTAAGCTGAAGGAAGACAATAAGGCATTTGATGTAAAGAAATATGAGCATAGTTACCCGCATTGCTGGCGTACTGATAAGCCAATATTGTATTATCCATTGGATAGCTGGTTTATCCGCACCACAGCGGTTAAACAAAAACTGGTTGACCTGAATAAAACCATCAACTGGAAGCCAGAATCTACCGGAACGGGCCGTTTTGGTAACTGGCTGGAAAACCTGGTCGACTGGAACCTATCGCGCTCACGCTATTGGGGAACGCCCTTGCCCATATGGCGATCAGAGGATGGCACAGAAGAAAAATGTATAGGATCTCAGCAGGAGTTAAGATCAGAAATTGATAAATCGATACAGGCGGGCTTTTTAGCCGAAGGTTTTAACCTTTCGGATCTGCACCGCCCATATGTTGATGATGTTATTTTGGTATCGTCAACAGGTAAAAAAATGTTCCGCGAGCCCGACCTGATTGACGTTTGGTTCGATTCGGGAGCTATGCCTTACGCGCAATGGCATTACCCTTTTGAAAATAAGGAGCAATTTGAAAACACCTACCCGGCAGATTTTATTGCCGAAGGTGTTGACCAAACCCGAGGCTGGTTTTTTACCCTGCATGCCATAGCCGTAATGCTAAGCGAAGCCAGCGATGATATTAAAGCCGTTAACGCCCGTATTGGCAACCCCGGTATCGCGTTTAAAAACGTGGTGTCAAATGGCCTGGTGCTGGATAAGAACGGTAATAAAATGTCGAAACGATTGGGTAACGCTGCCGATCCATTCGAAACCATTGAACAGTTTGGTGCCGATGCTACCCGCTGGTACATGATTAGCAACGCCGCCCCCTGGGACAACCTTAAATTTAACATGGAAGGGCTGGACGAAGTGCGCCGCAAGTTTTTTGGTACCCTGCATAATACCTACTCGTTTTTTGCACTTTATGCCAATATTGATAACTTTAACTACGCCGAAACCGAAATAGCACCAGCCAGCCAACCCGAAATTGACCGTTGGATCATTTCATTACTTAATACCTTAACCAAAGAGGTTGATGAATATTATGCCGATTTTGAACCCACCAAAGCTACCCGTGCCATACAGAGTTTTGTGGATGAGCATTTAAGCAACTGGTACGTTAGATTAAGCCGTCGCCGTTTCTGGAAGTCGGACGATTCTGCCGATAAACTATCGGGATACCAAACCTTGTATACTTGTTTGGTTACCATCGCTAAATTAATATCGCCGGTGGCACCGTTTTTTGCCGAGCGTTTGTTTACCGACCTTAACACGGCAACCCAAAAAGAAGCTGTAGAATCGGTTCATTTGGCAGATTTTCCCGCTTACCGCGAAGAACTGGTGGATAAGGATCTGGAAGAACGCATGCAACTGGCACAGGATGTATCGTCGCTAGTGCTATCGTTACGAAAAAAAGTAAGTATCAATGTAAGGCAACCCTTAAGCCGGATATTATTGCCTATATTAGATAAAAACTTTGAGCACCAGGCCGAGCTGGTTAAAGAGTTGATTTTGTTAGAAACCAATATTAAAAATATAGAGTATATAACCGATACGGCAGGTTTCATAAAAAAGAAAATAAAGCCTAACTTTAAAGCATTAGGTGCCAAGGTGGGTAAGGATATGAAAGCTGTTGCAGAGGTTATAAACGCTTTTACACCCCAGCAAATAACCGAGATTGAAGCACAAGGCCAAATTTGGATACTTGATGCTAAATACTTAATACTATTAAGCGACGTTGAGATTATAGCCGAAGATGTACCCGGATGGCAGGTTGCCAATTTAGGCAAGTTAACCGTGGCATTGGATATTAATATAACAGAGGAATTAAAAGAGGAGGGGATATCGCGCGAGTTAATTAACAGGATACAAAACCTGCGGAAAGAAAAGAATTTTGAGGTAACTGATAAAATTAACGTTCGCTTAACAAACCATCCCTACATCGCCGGGGCGGTGAAAAATAATTTATCATATATTTGCGCCGAAATTTTGGCAGAGAGTTTACAGCTTGACTCCCAATTAGATGAGGGTGATGTAACTTATATTGATGGAAAAGAAATTAAAATTGCAATAACTAAAGTATAATAAAATTGCTCTGTTACTAAAACAATAACCAGGTAACAGAGTTTACAACACAATTTAAATAAACACCCGGATGAAAGAATACGAAAAGACCAGATATTCCGATACTGAACTACAGGAATTTAAGGGATTGCTTTTAGATAAATTAAAGGCCGCTAAAGAAGAATTAAACGCGTTGGCCTCATCATTGAGTAATCCAAACTCAAATGGCACCGATGACACCGCAGGCACCTACAAAACCCTCGAAGACGGCTCAGCCACTTTAGAGAAAGAACAGATTAACCAGCTTGCCGCCCGTCAGAAAAAATTCATTGAACAATTGGAAGCCGCTTTGGTACGTATAGAAAACAAAACCTATGGCATTTGCCGCGAAACCGGCAAACTGATCCCTAAGGAGCGTTTACGTGTAGTACCGCATACTACCTTAAGTATGGAAGCAAAATTGAAACAATAAATGAAGGTATCGTATATCAAACCTTTTCTTACTGCTGCTTTTATAATTCTTGCCGACCAAATTATTAAGATCTGGGTTAAATCCCACATGTATATTGGACAGGAGATTAAGTTTATGGGCGATAGGGGCATGCTGCACTATACCGAAAACAACGGCATGGCATGGGGGCTTGAACTTGGTGGTGATTTTGGCAAATTGTTGTTAACCCTTTTTCGTATCGCGGCGGTTTGCGGCATTGGCTACGGGTTGTATTATATGGTAAAACACAAACACCACCGGGGCCTTATCATGAACCTGTCATTTATTTTTGCCGGGGCAATGGGTAATATCGTAGATTCTACGTTTTACGGTGTGATCTATAAATACGCGCCCATTTTTCACGGCCGTGTGGTTGATATGTTTTACTTTCCACTTATTTCGGGGTATTTCCCTAAATGGATACCCTATTGGGGAGGCGAAGATTTTATATTTTTCAGGCCCATATTTAACCTGGCAGATTCTGCCATATCCATCGGCGTTTTCCTGATCCTGATCAATCAGAAACATTATTTTAAACACGAGGTAAAAGAGCAAACCAGCCTCAACAGTGAGATGGTTGAAGAATAGTTATAATGTACAAATGAGTAAACAGGCGGGTATGGCAATTATTATAGCCTTAACTCTGCGATACCCATTTGTACATTAACAGCTACTTCCCCATATATTTATCCCGTATAGCTTTAAATTCAGACCCAGCCTTCCATCCCGGAAACGTGGATTCATTACTTAACTTATACCCTATATTAAACAGTATATTGGCTATCTGCGCCATGCCTGTGGCATCCATATTGCTGGTGTAGTTATCAGTTACCTGGTGGTAGCGGTGCGCGTTATAATCCTCCTTTTGTTGCCTGCCCCAATTACCACCATGCGCAACGCTTTCAAATCCATTTACAATATCAAGCGCGGGTACACCAACTTTGGCAAAGTTAAAATGATCCGACCGGTAATAGCTTCCTGCCCCTGGCCGGGCATCTCCAACTACAGTTAAGCCGTCGCGTTTTGCTTCATTAACTACATAATCCTCTAAATCGTTTTGCCCTTTGCCGGTAACTGCAATGTCTTTAGTTTCGCCGTAAAAGCCCAGGGCATCCATATTCAAGTTGCCTACCGTTTTATTGAGTGGAAACACCGGATGCTTGGCATAATATTCAGAACCCAGCAAACCCTGTTCCTCGCCGGTTACCGATAAAAAAACAACCGACCGCTCCGGCTTATCTTTAAGCCCGCCAAATGCTTTTGCCAGGCTTAATAAAGCAGCAACACCGCTCGCGTTATCAACGGCTCCATTATAAATGGAATCGCCTTTAACGGCGCGGCCCACACCAAAATGATCCCAGTGAGCGGTATAAATAATATTTTCGTTGGGCCTGGCACTTCCTTTTAAAACACCGATCACGTTATGCGACATGGCATATTTCAATTTATTACTTATGCCTATGTTAAGTGTAAGGTTTAAGGGAATTGCCTTAAAACTCCGTTTACGTGCCAGAGTACGTATGTCGCCTGTAATGCCAGCACTTGCTAATATTTTTGTAGCGGCATCTTCTGTTATCCAGCCCTCCACCTGGCAGTGCAATCTATAGTTATCTTTTTCCTGAAGGTATAGTTTTGCACCCATATTGCTATTCCTTATTACCGCCCAACCGTAGCTCGCAGCTTCTGTTTGATGAACAATAATTACCCCCGCGGCTCCATGCCGGGCTGCCTCTTCGTACTTGTAGGTCCAGCGGCCATAATAGGTCATGGTATCGCCCTTGAATAAAGAGCGGTCGCCCGATTTAAAACCCGGGTCGTTAACTAATACCATCACTGTTTTGCCCTTAACATCCAGCCCGGCGTAATCATTCCAATGGTATTCTGGTGCCACTACACCATAGCCGGCAAATACCACCGGCGAATTTTTAAGTTGTACGGTTTCCTGTTCCCGCCGGCTAAATGCCACAAAATCATCTCCCAATTTTAAATCGAGGTTTGCTTTCCCGCCTTTAATCAGCATGTTTACCGAAGGGCTGCTCGTAACCTCAACCATTGGGATGTCCTGAAAATAACTTCCATTATTGCCCGGCCAGAGCCCCGCTTTTTTAAGTTCTGCCGCAATATAATTGATCGCCCGGGTTTCGCCCACTGTAAAAGGTTTTCGCCCCATTAACGAATCGTTTGCCAATACCGCTATATGCCCCTTTATCTCATCAGCTGTTACCGGGCCTACTCCTTTGTTTTTAATGTCAAATGCCGTTAAAATTCCCAAAGCCACAACTATCCAAAAACACTTATCTACAAGTTTCATTAAATACAGTTATATTCAAATATAACCAATGGCGGGCCAAAAAAGTCAATCATTAATATATTTAAATTTGCTTAATGATAAAATTATATGCGCATAAAAATATTTTTTTATAATATATTATTGAATTATAAGTATTTATTATCTTGGTTCAAATTATAAAAACCATGAATACAGAAAACCCTAAAAAACCATTAATTAATGAGTCCGATTTACCTCAAACATCATCAGGTAATTCAACAGTTGGCCCTAACTCAGAAACTCCCGAGTTGCTGAAAAAATTTTTAGAAGCTCATAACAGTTTTGTCCTTTCAAATATCCCTGAACAAAATTTAGGAGGCATTAAGGCTGTATCGGAAGGCAAATCAGTACTTGACGGCGGAATAAAAACCATACGCGACGCCAAGAGTGACGCCGACGATAAAACCGATGCTGATAAACAAGCTAAGGATGATAAAACTGACTTGGATGGTAAACCTAATAGAGACGCAAATAAAGACAAGCACGACAAAGACAAAAATGACACTACCACAGACCAACTTTCCGCTGCTACTGTGTCTCATAATCCGGTTAATGAGTTTCTTAAAAACATGATAGATACTATAGAAAGTTTGAAAAAAAAATAGATCCATTAAAGGGTATCTAATTATCAAATACTTATAAATAGGCTGTCTCTAATAATACAGAGGCAGCCGATTGTTTTAATTAGCTATAAATAATTTAGTACTCAATTTTTCATTTTACTGCTCAGTCCTCTGTAGCTGTAGATTTTTTTTGTAAGCTTACTAAATATTAAAATTATTAATAAAAGCATGTGGTTCATCTTTACTGATAAATACTTTCCTTATACCATCAGCACCGTCTCTAAAGTATTGGGTGAGGATTGCATTATAATTCAAAACTCCGAAATAGGGAACTCTATTCATACTTCTGTAGAAATTACAAATAACCATTTTAAGTGCTGCTTAATTATCGATAATGAAAAGCATACGTTAACATCCAACGATTTTATTTGGTTATACAGGCGCCCATATTCATTTAAGGGGGATGACACTACAGATCTTGAAAAATATCAGGAAAGCGAGCATAATTGCGCCGTCCAAGGTTTTATGCAAAATTGCGCAGCAAAAAAGATCAACGCGTATTCTTGCCATAATAAGCTGATGAATATGAATGTATTTTCGGTGTTATACACTTTTTTACAAGATAACCAACAATTGGTTATGCCTGTAATAAATGTAACACACGGGCCACCGCCGGTAAATCAATTTGCAAAGTGGCCAATAGATGATGTAAATAAAAATGGTTTTTTTTATTTTTCGCTGAGCGACAAATCTTTAGGAAATCTCCAGCTTGTGATTGCTTTGGGTGAACATATCCTTGTTTATGAAATTAAAGATAATATGCCTTTATTTATCGCAGACGTAAATAAAAACTTAAAAACAGAAATACAGCAATTAAAAAATAAGCTCAATAAAGATTATCTCGAACTTATCATAATAAAAAGCTCGGACAACTATCCGGTATTTTATGTAAAAGATGACCCAACTTATCTAGAATACCTATTATCAAACGGGTGTATGGAATTCGAGGAAATTCTTCATAACTATGTAACTGCGAATACAATAATAACAAACAAGGCCAGCTTATACATTTAATTAGCCTTGCTTACCACCAATAAACTTTCTTATATATATGATATTAATTTGTGGCTTATATGACGAACCTGTTGTTGAAAAACTACTGGCTTATATGTTGAAGAATAACGTTGATTTTTGCCTTATTGATGAAAGAGATTATTCAAAAAAAGTTTTTTTAGATTATACTATTTATAAAGATAAGATTGAGGGCAGGATTGATTACGGTTCCTGGCATGTAGATTTTGAAAAAATAACTGGTGTATTTAACAGGTTAGGAATGATGAATAATAGTCAACCCGCAGATTATTATAATAAAACGCCATTATCAACTTTTTTAGATATTTTCCCTCGGCCGGTATTAAATCGCCCTTATGCGCTTTACAGCAACGCCTCAAAAATTGCGCAGTATGCGTACATTATTGAAGCCGGATTAAATGTGCCCAACACTTTTGTAGGTTATAACAAGCCGGATTTAAATAGTTTTATAAATGTAAATGGAGAAATTATAACCAAATCTGTTAGTTCTATAAGATCATTAGTTAAAGAAGTAGATACCGTAGATATTCCACAAATACTTAACAGTGATTACAAGCATATTCATCAGTTTCAAAAAAAGATAGTTGGGCGTAATATCAGAGCCCATGTATTAAATGATCAGATATTTGCGTGTGAAGCAGTAACCGATTATTTAGATTACAGATATGCCCGTTCTAAAGGGTCTACATTAGATTTAGTCCCATGTCAATTACCCCTTGATATTGCAAATAAATGCATTAAGCTAAACCAGTTGCTAGACCTCGAATTTTCAGGCATTGATCTGATCCGTACTGACGATGATGAATGGTATTGTTTTGAAGTTAATACCTCACCAGGATATAGCTGGTTTGAAGAAAATGCCGCTCTGCCAATTACAAAAAACCTGGTTAATTATTTACTAGGGTCTGACTATTAAAATTAAATATTAAAAAGGAACATACTTGCTTGATTATAACGTTACATGGAATCACATCCTTAGAACATAAATCAAATCATCATGTTACCTTTCTACATATTTATAGTCTAACCTTTAAACACAAGAACCATGAAAAAAATAATTATTGCAGCATTAGTGCTTTTTACATTAACTGCTAATGCCCAAATGGCCGATCTGCGCCGCAAGATAGAAGTAACAGGCAGTGCCGAAAGCGAGGTAACTCCCGACATTATTTACTTTGGCGTTTCTTTAAAAGAATATATGGACGGCCGTACCCGGATAGATATCAACCAACTGGAAACACAGTTGCAAAAAGCGGTTGCTGATGCCGGTTTTGCTAATACCGACCTCACTATTAATAACATTTCGGGCTATACCACGTATCAGAAGAAAAGAGACCCTAACTTTTTAGTGAGCAAACAATACCGCATTAAATTACACGATTTAAATAAAATAAATCAGATTTTGGGCGGGATTGACGCCAAGGGTATCCAATACACCGGTATTGATAGTTATGACTATTCGAAAATTACAGAGTTAAGAAGCGAGCTTAAATTAAAGGCCCTTATTGCCGCCAGAGATAAAGCATCCTACCTGTTAAACGGGATAGGCGAAAGATTAGGTGGCGCAATTGAGGTAACCGAAGTGGATGACAATAGCTATTCGCGGCCAATGATGTATGCTAACAAAATGGTGACGGCTGATGCTAATCAATCCCCGCAGGATATTGATTTTAAAAAGATCAAATTGAATTTCCAGATCAAGGCGGTTTTTGAAATTTCAAAATAAAAACACCTCATTATTTAATCTAACGCAGATCATAAACTAACTGGTTTAGGTATCTGCGTTATTCTTTTTTATCGCCATAAGTTGAATTACCTTAAAAGACTGTTATCTTTAGGATATAAACCAATGTATGCAGGAGCAGTCACGGGAAGATGTCCCATCCAGAAAGAAGTTCTTTTATCCTATTATTGACCCACTTAGGAAGTACCTGGTTAAATACGACCGCGAAGTAAAGTTACCCGTTCAATATGCCGACTTGCTCCGCTTTAACCTGCATACTCCGTTGCTAAATAAGGACGGCACCGATACCCTTTGGCAAACTGTTTATTACGACCAAAGCGAAATGCGGGAACTTTACCCAAGCCTCACTTATATCTATGCCTTGCTCAATACCGATGGTGATGTACATGTAATGGAACACCTTTCTGTAGCGCGCATTGATTATTGTACATTTGGTAATTCGCGGCCATTTCGTATCCGTATTATTAATCGCCTAAACGATAATTACGATCACTTTTATATTAAAGTGGCCGATGCTTCCCGGGTTTACGGATTAGAGCTGGAGCATATTTTTTCGCCTAACCGCATTACCTACCTATCAAACGAAAATACCCTGATAGAAGAGCATATTGCCGGCATACCCGGCGATGTGTTTATAAGTACCCGGCTTGCTACTACCAAATTTAACCAGATCCGCATCTGTAAAGAGTTTGTTAAGTTTAATGAGCGGTGTTTTTCAAGGCTTTTAGGTGATATGCGTTCGTACAATTTTGTGGTTGATATTACACCTGATATTGAAGGCAATCAATACCGAATCAGAGCCATTGATTTTGACCAGCAAACCTACGATGGGAAACGCAAAATGTACCTGCCACATTTTTTTAAAGAAAACAATGTATTGGTAACTCTGGGTCAAAAATACCTTACAGAAACCACCGTCAAACAATATCAGGAAGAAGAACGCAGCCTTATAACCCATCGGCTACGCATGGCAACCCGCCGGCTAAACAGTTTGTTAGAGGTAATGTGCGACGAACAAATAGCACCTCAAGAAAAGGTAGTGCAACTTGCCAGCGAATTGGGGGCCTATCATAACACGGAAGCTTTTAAAAAGTGCCATACCATGGGCCAAATACTATCAGAACATCTTAACTTGATATTAACCCGTTCAAAACTGGTATAAGGAATATTTTATCTATTTATTTACTGTAGATTATTTTTATTTCTTTTTAGATTAATAAAATTAAGAATATATAAAACCTTCCGTTTGTTGCAGCGTTATAATTAAACATTTTAACCAAATAGTTAATATAAAACTTACGCTATGAAAACTGCAACATCAAAATCAACAAGAACTACCGGAGTAGAAGATTCGGCATTAAACGAATTATTTTTAGATGAATTAAAAGATATATTTTGGGCCGAAAAGCATTTAGCAAAAGCTTTACCTAAAATGATCAAAGGCGCTACTTCCGAAGAATTAAAAACAGCTATTGAAAACCACCTACAGGAAACTGAAAATCATGTTAGCCGTTTAGAAAACGTTTTTGAATCAATTGGCGAAAAAGCTGTTGCCGTAAAATGCGAAGCAATGGCCGGTTTATTAAAAGAAGCTGAAGAGCTTTTAACCGAAACTGAAAAAGGAACCTTAACACGCGATGTAGCCATTATATCGGCTGCTCAAAAAGTAGAGCATTATGAAATTGCCTCATACGGCACCATGAAAACATTAGCCACTGTTTTAGGTTATACTGAAGCGGCAGATTTATTAGATGCCACTTTACAGGAAGAAAAAAATGCTGATAGCTTATTAACCCAGATAGCCGAAGGTTCGGTTAACGGGCAAGCTAAAAGCGAAAAAAAGTAAACTAAAAAAACTAAAGGAGGAACAGTTATGTCGGATATAAATAATAAATTAAAAGAGCAACTGGAACATTTGCTTTTAATATGTAATGATGGTATCGAAGGATACAAAAAGGCTGCTGATAACTCCAAAGGGCAAGAGTTTACCACGCTTTTTACTGATTATGTAATTCAACGTACAGAGTATTCAAACGAATTGAAAGATTTGATCCGCCAGTTAGGTGGCGATGCCGATAACCATAACGGCGGCACTTTAGGTACCTTGCATCGGTTGTGGACAGACATTAAATATAAGTTAAGCAACGATGAAGAGCATACTGCTCTGGAAGCATGCATTACAGGAGAAAAATCGGCAGTTGAAGCTTATGATGGTGTATTGAAAGATACCACCCTATCAGCCGAAGTGCGTGAATTGCTTCAGGATCAGCGAGATGGAATTGAACGAGCTTTGATAAAAGCCGAGCAATTGCTCCGTGTTTATTCTTAATAAAAAAACACTGGTTATAGTCAATAAAATAAGGGTCATCAAAAGTGGCCCTTATTTTTTGCCGCATTTTTTCAAATAAAAAACCCGGATATGTTTGTACCCGGGTATGTTTATTAAATTGTTTGGTTAGTCAACAATGGTAGGCCTTCTGATAAAGCCTAAAATCAAAGCTATAACAGCAATTACCAGCAATACATGGATCAAGCCAGTTGCCGAATACATAAATACGCCTAGTGCCCATCCTATTATAAGGATAACCGCAACGATATACAATAATGAGTTCATAGTAGATAGTTTTAAAAGTTAATAATAATTGTTTCTAAGTTCTTACATATATAAAAGTTAATTTAAAAGAAATTGTTTTAATTGGTTTGGTTTTTTTCAGATATATTGCGTCAATTTTTCGGCAGCTAACTGGGAGTATACAAATCATTGCTTTGTTGAGAAAATTCCGCATATTTGAACTAGCTTATACCACCTAACAGCAAATTATTAACCGCTTTATTCAATGTCTATCTGGTTTATCTTATGAGCGAAAATTCGACTTACCTTCCAACAAAAAACCATTATGAGATCCTCGATGGTTTGCGTGGCGTGGCGTCTATATTAGTAGTATCTTTTCATGTGTTTGAAACCTTTTCGGGCGACCGCTTCCATCAGATTATTAATCATGGTTATTTGGCTGTCGATTTCTTTTTTTTACTATCGGGTTTTGTGGTAGCCTACGCCTATGACGATCGCTGGGAAAAAATGACGCAATGGGATTTTTATAAGCGCCGTCTTATCCGTTTACAACCTATGGTAATAATGGGGATGTTAATTGGCGCCACGCTTTTCTATTTTCAGGCCAGTACTGCGTTTCCGCTTATAAGTTTAACGCCGGTGTGGAAAATGTTGCTTGTAATGGTTATTGGTTTCACCATGATTCCGCTACCGGTATCAATGGACATTAGGGGCTGGCAAGAAATGCATCCGCTGGACGGCCCCGCATGGTCGCTGTTTTTTGAATATATCGCCAATATTTTATACGCGCTTATTGTACGCCGGTTTTCCAAAACACTGCTCACTATACTCGTAGTTCTGTCTGCTGGCTTATTGGTGCAATATTTAATAATGGGGCCGCATGGCGATGTTATAGGCGGTTGGTCTTTAGATGGTACCCAGCTTCACATTGGTTTTGCCCGTTTGCTTTATCCTTTTTTTGCGGGTGTATTGCTCATGCGGACGGGTAAATTAATTAAAGTTAAGGGGGCCTTTGCCATCTGCAGTCTTTTACTGGTTGCTCTTTTTGCTATTCCACGAATCGGCGGCAGCGAACATCTCTGGATCAATGGGCTGTACGAATCCGTGTGTATTATCCTGTTTTTTCCACTTATCGTTTCTATAGGGGCGGGGAGCAGCATGAGCGGTAAACAAACCATTAAAATATGCAAGTTTCTGGGGGTGTTATCATACCCACTATATATTATACATTACCCATTAATTTATTTGCATTTGGCCTGGGTTACAAATAACAAGGTTCCAATGTCCACCGGGCTATTGGGTGGTTTAGTGGTATTAATAGCAAGCATTGCCATAGCTTACGCGTCATTAAAACTTTACGACGAGCCTGTTCGCAAATGGCTTACTAACAGGTTTTTAAAGACCCCTCGAGTTTAACAAGCACGTCAAAACTAATTGTTACTTCTACGGCAGCTTAAGCCATTTTTTTCTCATCGCCAATTGTTCTGGAGTTAGGTTATCTGCGTCTACTATTTTATACTTTACCTGTGGGTTTTTAAGCAGGGTAACAGGTATCACCAATTTTATACCATCTCTAATCAAGTTAACATTTATAATCTCTCCAATCTTTTTGGCCTCAACAACCTTATTAACATCCTTAATATCTTTTAAAGTAGTATCGTCCAATGCAATTAACTCGTCGTTCACATTAAGCCCGTCAACCCAGGCGGGGCTGTTTCTAGCCACACTGGTTATATAGATTTTACCATTATTTAATGCTGTGGTCTTTACGCCCAGGTAAGGGTCGTTTTTATCTGCTAGCTCATTGGTAAGCTTATATCCGGCATAAGCCAAATAGCCGTTATAATCAATATCATTTACACCATTAATATATTTGCTGTAAAATTCATCAAGGTTTTTACCTGTAAATTTTTCGAAACCCCGCTTAAACTCAGCATCAGTATATCCGCGTTTTTTTAGCTTATAATAGGTGTCGTACATATATTTCATTACATCGTCTAAACATTTTGCTCCTTTGGTATTATGGATAATTTCCAAATCGAGCAACAAAGCTATTATGGAGCCCTTGCTGTAATAAGATATGGTTGTATTGCCCGAGTTCTCGTCGGGGCGGTATGCCTTTATCCAGGCATCAAAGCTCGATTCGCTTAAAGATTGTATTTTAACACCCGGCTGGTTCTCCACCGAATTAATATCGTCAGCCAATACAGCAAGATAATTATCTGCCGGATACAAATTTGTACGCCTTATAATCAGGTTATCATAATATGCTGTAAAACCTTCGGCTATCCAAAGGTTGGTGGTATAGTTTTCATTATCATAGTCAAATGGCCCTAAAACTATGGGCCTTAAACGCTTAACGTTCCATAGATGGAAATGCTCGTGGGCAACCAGACTTAAAAACCGCTGGTAATTAGCTTCGTTGGTATAACCTTCGCGGGATGCTCCCAATACGGTAGAGCTCAGGTGCTCTAAACCACCGCCACCTTTTACATAGTTATGTACAATAAAAAGGTATCGCTTATTGGGGTTTTCTTTAAAAACCGAAGTTTCTTCCTCTATTATTTGGGTCATATCCTTTGTTAAGCGCTCTTTATCATAATTGCCGCCGCCACACATGGCCACTTCATATTTAATCCCGGCAGCGTTAAATCCAAAAACATCCTGCGTACCAACCTGAATTGGCGAATCGAACAAAATATCAAAGTTGGGCGCATATACAGTAAATGGATCTTTATTAACCGGCTCCAGACTGGTTGATACGGTTGTCCATCCTTTATAGGGCTCAATATGGATAATTGAAGGTTCGTGTAGCATGGCTGCTGGGTACATAAAAATTCCGGAGGTAGATAAAAAACCCGATGCGGCGTCCACAAAACTGGTACGCACAGAAACCTCAAAAGCATATACCCGGTAGGTTATTTTAATGGTTGTCGCTTTACCATTCTCAACGCGCCATGTGTTTTTATTGATCTTAACGGTGGCAATTGCATGCCCGTCTGCATGGGCTTCAAATCCTTCAACATTTTTGGCAAACTCTCTCACCAGGTAGGAGCCAGGCGTCCATACTGGCATTTTAATATCTGTTTCTTTTTGAGTGAGGTTTGTAATGTTCATTTCAACATTTACATAATGAGCTTGGGCCTCGGGGAAAGTAACCTTGTAATTTATACGGACCGGCTTATTAACGGCCGATGCATTGACATTCATAAGCAATAATATATTAAAAAAAGCGATTGAGGAAAACATTTTCATACGTTGGCAATTTAATAATTATAAATGTGCGGAAAAATTTGATTTGTATTTTTAATGTCTATGTAAAATGGTTGATACATATAACTATTATAAACCCAAACTAAATAAATTTGAGCTATAATTGTTATATATAATTCCATTGGAAAAACCAATTTCACATCAGTTATTGCAATTAGCTAAAGTATATTTGGGTGCATTTTCTAAGCGCGTTGAGCATCTTGATATTACCCATTACCATTATATCCTGTTGCTGATAGCTGAAAACGAGGGCCAGTTAACCCAAAAAAAACTAGCCGGAATTATAGGTAAAGATAAATCATCAATGGTAAGTATTATTGATGCCCTTACAGCAAAAGGGTACGTTTACCGTGAAATTAACCCTATTGACAGGCGCGAACAACTGATTAAAGTTACAGAAAAAGCCCACCGGGACATGCCAGCCATTAGAGAGTCATACGATATGTTAAACCGCAAAGCCCTCCAAGGCATCGATATTAATCAAATAGCTACATTTTACGATGTTTTAAAGCAAATGGGCGATAATTTAAAGCCGCTGGCATCAACCAAAATATCCTTCAAATTAAAAAAGCCAAAACCATCAAAGACCCCATGAAACAAAAGTATATCATTTACACTTTGTTAGCTTTATTGATCGCCTATCTGATCTATAATAAATTTTACGGTACAAAGGCTAAAGAAATGCAAGCGGCGGCTGCGGCAGGTATAAAAAAAGGTAAAAAAGGCGGGGGGCCTGTACCTGTTAATGTAATGATAGTTAAAGATACCGCTTTTAATACCGCCATTGATGTTACCGGAAGCATATCAGCTAATGAGCAGGTGGAGTTAAGAAGCTCAACTGCCGGCAACATAACCGGGATATATTTTAAAGAAGGCTCGCTGGTTAAAAAAGGGCAATTATTGGTAAAGGTGTACGACAATGATTTGCAGGCATCGTTAAAGCAAATGCAAGTACAAATTAAACTTGCCGAGCAAACCGAATACAGGAATCGTATTTTATTAAGCAAAGAAGCCATCAGCAAAGAAGAGTACGACATATCTTCAACCTCGTTAAACTCCTACAAAGCGCAGGCCGACCTGATTAGGGCGCAAATTGCCAAAACGGAAGTTTTTGCCCCATTTTCGGGGACTATTGGTTTAAGAAATATTAGTCCGGGCGGGTATTTGTCTCCTCAAGGGTCAATTGCCACATTAGTAGCCGTCGATCCGGCTAAAATTACTTTCTCTGTTCCGGAAAGGTATCTTCCGCTCATCAGTATAAACAGCAAAATTAAGTTTAATGTGGAAAGCTCACGTAACCAATTTACCGGCACCGTATACGCTATTGAACCCAAGGTTGATGTTAATTCCCGTACAATAATGCTAAGGGCTAAAGCCGACAATAAATCCGGGGTATTAAAGGCGGGGAGCTTTGCAAAAATTCACTTTACGCTCGATCAGATCCCCAAAACAATAATGGTACCGACAGAAGCCGTGATACCTGATTTAAAAGGGAGCAATGTATTTATAGCCAAACATGGCGTGGCTGTTTTAAGAGCTGTTAAAACAGATACCAGAACTGATGCTAAAATACAAATCGTAGATGGCTTGCAGCCCGGCGATAGCCTTATAGTAACGGGTATTATACAAATGCGCCCCAAGGTAGAAATTAAAGTGGTTAAGGTAATTAACAACGATTAGTATGAGTTTATCCTCAGTAAGTATAAAAAGGCCTGTTTTGGCTACCGTTTTATCAATTACGATTGTAGTGTTTGGTGTTATAGGCTACAACTTTTTAGGGGTACGGGATTTTCCTTCTGTTGATCCGCCTATTATTACCGTTTTTACCAATTATTCGGGGGCCAACTCCGATGTAATTGAGTCGCAAATTACCGAGCCATTAGAAAAAGCGATTAACGGTATACCCGGTATTCGTAATATATCATCAACCAGTAATGTTGGCTCAAGTAATATTACAGTAGAATTTAACCTCGACGCCGACCTTGAAACCGCCGCCAATGATGTGCGCGATAAAGTAGCCCAGGCGCAGCGCCAGTTGCCGCATGATATTGATGCCCCGCCTGTAGTAACCAAAGCAGATGCCAATTCCGATCAAATCATTTTTTTAACGGTAAGCAGTAATACGCGCAATATTTTGCAGATCAATGATTATGCTGAAAATGTATTGCAGCAATCGTTTCAAACCATACCCGGAGTTAGCGCCGTAAACATACTTGGGCAACGGCAATATGCCATGCGTTTATGGATAGACCCCAACAAGCTTACCTCATTAGGCCTGGCGGCCAGCGATATAAGCACCGCCCTAAATAAAGAAAACGTAGAATTGCCGGCCGGTAAAATTGAAGGTAATAATACCGAACTAAGCATCCGCGCGTTAGGTAAACTATCTACCGAAAAAGATTTTAATAACCTCATTATCAAGGCCGATAGTATTCACGTTATACACCTTAGTGATGTTGGTTATGCTATTCTGGGCTCTTCAAACGAAGAAACATCGTTAAAGGAAGGTGGAGTACCTATGGTTGGACTTGCATTGGTGCCACAACCGGGTGCTAATTATGTGCAAATTGCCAAAGACTTTTACAAAAGGCTCGATCAGGTAAAAAAAGACTTACCGCCGGATATTAAAGTAAATATTGCGCTTGATAATACCCGCTTTATTAATCAATCTATAAAAGAGGTTGAAGAAACATTATTGATTTCGTTTATACTGGTGGTTATCATTATCTACTTGTTCTTCCGCGATTGGCTCATTGCATTCAGGCCGCTTATTGACATACCTGTATCGTTAATCGGTACGTTCTTCATTATGTATGTATTCGGTTTTTCTATTAACATACTAACCCTTTTGGGGATTGTACTGGCAACCGGGTTAGTAGTAGATGACGGCATTGTGGTAACCGAAAACATATACAAAAAGGTGGAGGAAGGGATGCCCATCAGGCAGGCTGCCTTTGAAGGGTCGGCAGAAATATTTTTTGCGGTAATATCCACATCGGTAACCCTTGCGGCGGTATTTTTACCCATCGTTTTTTTACAGGGGTTTACCGGCCGCCTTTTCCGTGAGTTTGCCGTGGTAGTTGCCGGCTCCGTATTAATTTCGGCCTTCGTTTCTCTATCGCTTACGCCAATGCTTAATGTTAAGCTGATTCGTAAAAACCAAAAAAAATCAAAATTTTACGAAAAAACTGAACCTTTCTTTCAAAACATGACCAGCTCTTACGCCTCATCACTAGCCGATTTTATGAAACGCAGATGGGTGTCAATAGCTATCCTTCTGGGATCAATAGTGCTGATTAGCGTGCTTTTTAAAAGTATTCCATCAGAGTTGGCGCCGCTTGATGACAGGAGCTTGTTGCGCATGTCTGTTACCGGGCCTGAGGGTGCCTCGTACGAGTTTATGAGCAAGTACATGAATAAGGTTTCGCAACTGGTAGCCGACTCCGTGCCCGAAAACAATATCAACATTACCGTAACAGCTGCCGGGTTTTTGGGCGGCGGGGTTAACTCCGGCTTTGGGCGTATTGGCCTGGTTGCACCCAACCTGCGCGGGCGAACCCAACAGCAAATTGCGCAGTATATGACCAAAAAGCTAAACCAAATGCCCGATGCCCGCACATTTGTAATACAAGAACAAACCATTAGTGGCGGCGGCAGTGGCGCACGTACCTCATTACCTATACAATATGTAATACAAAACCAAGACTTTGAACAACTGCGCAAAGTATTACCGGCATTTTTAGCAGAGGCTAATAAAAGTCAGGTATTTCAGGGTGTAGATGCTAATTTAAAATTCACCAAGCCCCAATTATCCATCGCAACAGATCGTGACCGGGCTCGCGATCTGGGCGTATCTGTGAGCGATATTGCCCAAACCCTGCAGTTATATTATAGTGCAGGCCGCATAGATTATTTTTTAATTAACGGCAAGCAATACCAGGTTATAGCTCAGGTTGACAGGGCTAACCGCGATCAGCCGTTGGATTTAAAATCAGTATATGTGCGCAGTACAACAGGCAAGCTGGTACAGCTTGATAATGTGGTAAAAGTAACAGAAAACTCAACACCGCCATCTATTTATCACTTTAACAGGTTTAAATCGGCCACGGTACAGGCAGGGCTGGCACCGGGCCATACTATTGGCGAGGGTATAGCAGAGATGCAGCGTATTGCTAAAGATGTGATCAAAGAATCTTCTTTTAGTTCTGATCTGGCCGGGCCTTCGCGAGATTATGCTGAGAGTTCATCAAATATTGTTTATGCCTTTGCTTTTGCATTATTGCTGATATACCTTGTGCTTGCAGCCCAGTTTGAAAGCTTTATTGATCCATTGGTAGTGATGCTCACCGTGCCGTTGGCAATTGCAGGAGCATTTTTATCATTATGGTTATTTAACCAAAGCCTTAATATTTTTAGTGAAATAGGGATGATAACCCTGGTTGGTTTGGTTACCAAAAACGGCATTTTAATTGTTGAATTTGCAAACCAGCGCATGGAGCATGGTATCCCCAAATTTGAAGCCGTTGTAGAAGCTGCTACATCCCGTTTAAGGCCTATTTTAATGACAAGCCTGGCGGTAGTGCTTGGCTCGGTACCCATTGCGTTTGCTCTGGGCTCGGGTACTAAAAGCCGGGTATCACTGGGTATTGTAATTATGGGCGGCATGTTGTTTTCGCTGGTTTTAACATTGTATGTTATACCAATGATGTATGTACAGCTGTCACCAAAAGTAAAGCGCAACCCAAACGATGAACCAATGGAAGAACCACCAATAAAAGGACTTTTACTGGAACATAACGAAGTATAACAATGAAGTTTTTTAAAATATATTTTACTGTTTTTTGCCTGAGCACAGTATGCGCCGCGCAGGCACAACAACTGCCATTGCTCGGCCTTAAAGATGCTGTAGAAATTGCTTTAAAGAACAATTTTAACATCCGGTTATCTAAAAACAACATCGCGATAACGCAAAATAATGTTACACGCGGAAATGCCGGTATGTTGCCCCAGATAGCGGCCGCAATAACATCAGTAAACAGTATTCAGGATACGAAGCAAACTAAAGCAGATGGCACAACGCCAACCAAAAATGGCGTGCTTAACTCCAGTTTAAACTACGGAGTAAATTTGAACTGGACCATTTTTAACGGGTTTGCCATGTTCGCTAATTATGACCAGCTTAAGCAATTGAACCAGTTGAGCGAAGTTGCCGCCAGGGATACTATTGAGCGTACCATGGCCCAGGTAATTTATACCTATTATAACCTGGTAAACCAAAACCAACAGATTAAAGCCATTCGCGGAGCAATAGAGATTTCAAAAACCCAGCTAAGGTATGCTAATGATAAATTTACAGTAGGCAGGGCTTCGGGCTTAGATGTGTTAAACGCGCAGGTTAATGTAAATTCAGATACGTCAAACCTAATCACGCAGATCCAGCGGTACCGCACCGCCAAGATCAGGATGAACCAGCTTTTAGTGCGCGATCTGCAAACAGATTTCATGGTAACCGATACCATTATAATTGATGATAAACTGATTTTGGGCGATATTCTTAATCAGGCCCAATCACAAAACCCAGTTATATTATCGTCACAGATTAACAGGCAACTTGCTGAAATTAATTTAAGGCAGGTTAAAGCCACCCGCTATCCAACTGTGGGCATTACATCGGGCTATAATTTTAATGATAGCAAAAGCCCCGCGGGCATATTTCTTCAACAAAATACTAGAGGATTTAACTATGGCTTAAGCGCATCTGTTAACCTGTTTGATGGGTTAAATCAGGCTCGAAAAGAAAGGAATGCAAAAATACAAATCGATAACGCTAATATTAATTTAAGTAAAACCCAACAAAATATTGAGGCAGAAATAAGTAATTTATACATCAACTATTTATCCGGCCTTGATTTAGTGCGACTTAACCAATCCAATATTGCGGTGGCTAAAAGAAATTTGAAAATATCTTTAGAAAAATATAAGCTTGGAAATATAACACCATTAGCCATCCGCGAAGCCCAAAAAAGCTATCTGGATGCCGAATCGCGGTATTTTGAAGCGCAGTACCAGGCAAAAACCGCCGAAGTTAACTTAAAGGAATTAATAAATAATATCAACATTCAATAATTTTTTTACTTTTTATCAATTAAACTATTATTTTTGGGAATAATGGTTTCATGTTGCTACAAAGTATGCTTGCTAATTGACGATAATTTTATCGACAATTATGTTACGCGCAAAATTTTGCAAACCGGCAATTTTGCGGATGAAATAATTATTTGCCAATCTGGCGCGGAAGCTATTGAATGTATTCGTGATAAAAACGTACGGCCAGACGTAATCTTTTTAGATATCCGGATGCCGATGATGGATGGGTTTGAATTTTTACAGGAGTATGATAAGTTAGATGAAATGCTAAAAGCTCACCCCAAAATATTCATGCTATCATCTTCACTTGATCCCATAGACTACAGGCTTTCCAGTCAAAATAAATACATAACCCAGTTTATACATAAGCCCTTAACTTACAAAGTTTTGGAGTCTATTTGTTCATGATAGTAGTTGCTGACAGCGGTTCATCAAAAACAGATTGGTTAATAGAATGCCCCGGGCAAGAGCCCGAAGCCTTCAGAACCAGCGGTTTGAATCCATACTTTCTCACTGAAAAAGAAATAACCAAAATTATACAAGCGCAATGCCCGGGTTTGGTTAAAAGATCCAATCAGGTAAGCGAGTTGTATTTTTTTGGAGCGGGGTGTTCCAGTCCTGATAGGCGCGAAATTGTATCCAATGCCCTATCCCATGTATTTTCAAAAGCTTTTATTAGTGTTGACAGCGACCTGCTGGGTTCGGCATATGCCACCTGCGGCCATGCGAAGGGCTTTTGCTGTGTTTTGGGTACCGGATCAAATATTGCTTTTTTTAATGGGGAAGAAATTAATGATGGTAAACATGGCCTGGGCTTTGTTTTGGGCGACGAAGGCTCTGGAAGCTGGTTTGGTAAAACATTGGTAACAGATTATTTATATGGCAATATGCCCGAAGAAATAAGCACGCAATTTTACAAAACCTATAAACTTGATAAGGAAACAATTATTTATAATGTTTACCAAAAAGCCGGGGCAAATTCTTTCCTGGCATCGTTCACTAAATTTTTAAGTGAAATTAAGGCTACCAGGTATAGCCAGGAAGTTATACAAAGAGGATTGTCAGAATTTATTGAGAATTGTATTAAAACCTATCCGGACTATCATAACTATAATTGCCACTTTATAGGCTCCATTGCCTATTATTTTAGCGAACAGCTCCGCACCCTTTGCGAAGCCGAAGGCATACACGTCGGCAAAATCATCAAGCACCCCATACACGATTTACTGGATTTTATTCAGCAAAGAAATGCAATGGTGTAATTAGGATAAATAAGCAGTTCCTTTGCAAACCCCAATTTTTTGCAAATACCGGAATTGTTTTTTCGGTATTGAGCTTTGGAATGCTGATCAAATAGTGTCAAATTCGCATGCAGAAATAGATTATCCATGACCGCTCATTATAAAAAAATTGCCGCCGAACTTTCTATTACCGAAAAACAAGTAAACGCTACTGTTAACTTGTTAGACGAAGGTGCTACGGTGCCCTTTATATCGCGGTACCGAAAAGAAGTAACCGGCACGCTTGACGAAGTGGAGGTTGCAGCTATACGCGACAGGATACAGCAACTGCGTGACCTGGATAAACGGCGGGAGGCTATTTTGAAATCGTTGACCGACATGGAGAAGCTGACCGATGAGTTAGCCAGAGCCGTTAACGGGGCCGAAAGCATGACAATGCTCGAAGATATTTACCTGCCTTATCGCCCAAAGCGAAAAACAAGGGCAACAGCCGCCCGCGAAAAAGGCTTGCAACCATTGGCCGATTTGATTTTACAACAGGGCAAAGCCGACTTGCAAACAGAAGGAGCTAAATATATAAGCGAAGAAAAAGGTGTAAAAACTATTGAAGAGGCATTGGCCGGGGCAAGAGATATTATTGCTGAACAACTAACCGAAAATGCTGATCTGCGCAGTAAAATAAGGCAGTTGTTTGTGGACAAGGGAAACTTCCACTCGCGGGTAATTGAAGGTAAGGAGCAGGAAGGCATCAAATACAAAGATTATTTTGACTGGAAGGAGCCCGTAAAAACCGCGCCATCACACCGAATATTGGCTATGCGCCGGGGAGAAAAAGAAGCTATTTTATGGTTAGACGTTGCTCCGCAGGAAGATGAATCGATACATGTTATGGAAACCATGTTTCTTAAAGCCAATAACCCATCAGCAGCCGAAGTAAAGCTGGCTATTGCCGATGGGTATAAACGCCTGCTTAAGCCATCAATGGAAACAGAAATACGGTTGTTGACAAAGAAAAAGGCAGATGAAGAAGCCATCAGGGTTTTTACGGAAAACATGCGGCAGCTTTTATTAGGTGCACCGCTTGGGCAAAAAAGAGTAATGGCTGTTGACCCCGGCTTCCGTACTGGCTGTAAGGTTGTGTGTTTGGATGAGCAAGGGCAACTGTTAGATAATACCAATATCTACCCCCATACAGGTGCAGGCAATGTAAAAGAGGCCGAAAAAACAGTTGCCCATCTTTATGAGAAGTATAATATACAAGCCATAGCTATTGGTAATGGTACCGCGGGCCGCGAAACCGAAACGTTTTTGCGTAGCTTAAATTTGCCTGGAGTAGCCATTGTAATGGTTAACGAAAGTGGGGCCTCCATCTATTCCGCATCAGATGTGGCAAGAGAAGAGTTCCCGGATAAAGATATTACTGTTAGAGGTGCGGTATCTATCGGCAGGCGGCTGATGGACCCTCTGGCCGAACTGGTAAAAATTGATCCAAAATCAATTGGCGTAGGCCAATACCAGCACGATGTGGATCAAAACAAATTGCAAGCCGCTTTAGATGATACTGTTATTAGTGCGGTAAACGCGGTTGGGGTTGAATTGAATACGGCTTCGAAGCAAATATTGGCCTATGTTTCGGGCCTTGGGCCACAGCTGGCACAAAATATTGTGGAATACCGTAATGCCAATGGAGCCTTTAAAAAACGCAGCGACCTAAAGCATGTTGCCCGTTTAGGTGATAAAGCTTTCGAGCAGGCGGCGGGTTTTTTGCGGATCCGGAATGCCAAAAACCCTTTAGACTCCAGTGCTGTTCACCCGGAACGATATGCATTGGTTGAAAAAATGGCCAAGGATTTAACCTGTACCGTACAAAATTTAATGCAGAACGATCAACTGCGTAAAAAGATAAACTTACACCAATATGTTACCGCAGAGGTAGGGCTGCCAACCTTGAATGACATTATAAATGAGCTGGCTAAACCCGGCCGCGACCCGCGTGAGCAGTTTGAAGCCTTTAGCTTTACAGAAGACATAAACCAGGTAAGCGATTTGAGAATTGGGATGCAACTACCCGGCATAGTAACCAACATTACTAATTTTGGGGCATTCGTTGATATCGGCGTTCATCAGGATGGATTGGTGCATTTGAGTCAAATCACTAACAGGTATATCAAAGATCCAAACGAAGTTTTAAAGGTTTACCAAAAGGTAAAGGTTACTGTTACAGAAATTGATATAAATAGAAAAAGAATTTCATTATCTATGAAAGAAAATGAAGCCAAGAACCTCATCAATAACCACGAAAGAATAAAACCACAGGCAAAAGCAAACAAGCCTCAGACAGATATGGACTTAGGATCCAAGCTAGCTGAGTTAAAAAATAAATTCAGATAATTAATCCAAAGTTATTTGTCTTTTTATACTTTCTTCCAAAGATATAAAGGTTTCTGTACGTTGGATGCCTTTTACACTTTGTATCTGCTCATTCAGGATTTCGCGCAGATGATTAGTGTCGTGGCATACAATTTTCGCGAAAATACTCCAGCTTCCTGTAGTATAATGCAGTTCAACAATTTCTTTAACGTTTTTTAGTTGTTTTACTGCTTCATTGTACTGTGATCCCTTCTCCAGAAAGATCCCCAAGAACGCGCAAATGTCATACCCTAATTTTTGAGGATCCACTTCCAGATTGGCGCCTTTTATCACGCCCATCTCTTCCAACTTCTTCATCCGAACATGTATGGTTCCGCCAGATACGATCAAATCTTTCGCTATCTCCGTGTATGGAGTAGTAGCGTTCTTCATTAATATTGATAAAATTTGGATATCCAAATTATCAATTTCTAAATTCTGAGCTTTTTTGTGCGACATAAATTTATAAATGTTTATCTAAATACAAGTTTAATTAAAATATATGTAAAAATAAAAATATTTTATTGAAATATTTGCAAGAAATGAATTTCAGTGTTAGATTTGTATCAAGCAAATAACCTAAAAGCTTAACACGTTCTTTTTTTTGAAACAACAAATTGTTGGGTGGTGAAATTTTTGGCAGACACACCTCCTTGTCGCGGTGGCGGAGAATATGGGAAACCCGAAGCGGGCTAACCACTCTATGAAGGTTCGAATCCTTCCCCAACAGCAATTCCGGTGAGATGGAATTATATCCTGTAGGATGGTGAAATTTTGGCAGACACACCTCCTTGTCGCGGTGGCGAAGATTCTGGGAAACTCTTAGCAATAAGAATAACCACTTCGTGAAGGTTCGACTCCTTCTCCTACAGCTCTTCTCATAATTTAGGTTTATAATTGGTTAGTAAAGGCCCCTGCCCATCAGGGGCTTTGCTGTTTTACAGCATTTTTAAAAAATATAAATGATGAAGGATATGCATAATTAATTCTCGAATTTTTCACAAATAATTTGCAATAAGTTGATTGCTAATGACTTATATAAAGATAGGTATTAACAGCGATTCACGCAATTTATTCTTAACGAATGATTAGTATACTACGCTACAATTATCCGCTTGCAATTTTCAGTATAAGGCTACCAACTCGCTAAAATCTGATATTTTATGTTTTGACGTGTGGGTGGCATGGCGCCCGTTTTTATCATAGTGTATAGTGTCTATCCCAAGCTGGTGCGCTGCTTTAATTTCTGATTCGGGATCATCACCAACAACCAACACGTCTTCGGCCTCGTAATTGTATCTTTTCATAATATCAGCAAATACATCTTTTTTTGTTTTTGGTGATACTGTAAAGTCAACTATATGGATCTCTTTAAAGTCGTTTTCAATTTCCATACCCCTAATTTTACTATACTGTAGTTTTTTAAAACCGGTCGTCACCAGAAAACGCTCGGCGGGCACCTTTTTGATATGATGATAATCTTCAAACGGTTTTATTTCACCCTCGAAAGTCAGATTTTTGATCATATCAATTGAAGCCGCATTAAGTTTTTCATCGAAATTATGTAAAGCGGCTACTACCTGAAATGGCTTAGACATAATATCAAGTTTGATCTGATCAATATTATAGTCAGGGTCGCCAGAATCTTTAATAAGTTTAAGCAAGGGTTTAAATAACTCGTCCAGTATGGAGCTAACCGCGTATATGGTGTTATCAAGATCGTATATGATCGCCTTTTTCATGATGGAGGTTGAAAATATATAGGTGTAATGGCAAAAGTATATTAAAACTAAAGGAGCAAAAATTAATTTTATTTAACCTTTGCTCCTTTAGTTTTAGATCATTATTGCAAACACTACTATTTGCTCAGATACATTGATTTTTGTTTGTATAAAAATCTGAAATATGGGTCTTCCAGATCCGGTATAAAGCGGATCGCTTCACCCGTCGATTTCATTTCAGGCCCAAGCTCCTTAGTAACTTCGGGGAACTTATCGAATGAGAACACCGGTTCTTTTATAGCATAGCCTTTAAGCTTACGCACAATGGTAAAGTCTTTCAATTTATTTACACCAAGCATTACTTTGGCAGCGATATTAATATATGGAACATCGTATGCCTTGGCTATAAATGGTACTGTGCGTGAGGCCCGCGGGTTGGCTTCAATTACATATACTTCTTCGTTTTTAACAGCGAACTGTATATTAAGTAAACCACGAACGTTTAAAGCTTTGGCTATTTTAACGGTATGTTCTTCCATCTGTTTAATCACCTTGTCTGATAAATTAAAGGGGGGTAACACCGCGAATGAATCGCCGGAGTGTATCCCGGCAGGCTCAATGTGTTCCATTAAACCAATGATGTGCACATCATCGCCATCACATATGGAGTCCGACTCGGTTTCTTCTGCACGGTCAAGAAAATGATCTATCAGTACACGGTTTCCCGGAAGGTTTTTCAATAAGTTTACTACTGCTTTTTCCAGGTCCTCATCATTAATTACAATGCTCATACCCTGGCCACCTAACACATAACTCGGGCGAACCAATACCGGATAGCCAACCTTATGGGCCACTTCAATAGCTTCTTCGGCACTTTCGGCAACACCGTATTTAGGGTATGGAATCTCCAGTTCTTTCAACAGGTCAGAGAAACGGCCACGATCTTCGGCAATATCCATGTTATCAAACGAGGTACCGATAATTTTTATCCCATGTTGATGCAGTTTTTCTGCCATCTTTAAGGCGGTTTGCCCGCCTAGTTGTACAATAACACCTTCGGGTTTCTCCAATTCAATAATTTCGCGCACATGTTCCCAAAATACAGGTTCAAAGTATAGCTTATCGGCCATGTTAAAATCAGTAGAAACTGTTTCGGGGTTGCAGTTGATCATGATAGATTCGTAACCGGCTTCTTTAGCGGCTAATAAACCATGTACGCAGCTATAATCAAACTCAATACCCTGGCCAATGCGGTTAGGGCCCGAGCCTAAAACTATTATTTTCTTTTTGTCAGATGCTACCGATTCGTTTTCGCCTTCGTAAGTGGAGTAGTAATAAGGAGTTTTGGCTTGAAACTCTGCGGCGCAGGTATCAACCATTTTATAAACCCGGTTTATACCGAGGGCCTTACGGCGATGGTACACATCTTCTTCGGTAGTAACGCCACCTAGAACGTGTGCTATCTGTATATCACTAAAACCTTTTTGTTTCAGTGTCATTAAAAATTCTTTAGGTATATTGGTTACAGCGTAACGGCGCAATTCTGTTTCCAGGATGATCAGTTCCTGAATCTGATTTAAAAACCAGCGGTCAATTTTTGTAGCCTTACGAATAGACTCAATAGGTACACCTAAACTTAAGGCGTCATATATATGGAATAACCGGTCCCAGCTTGGTTTTTCAAGGCTGTGCATAATCTCGTCCAGATTGCGGCTTTGTTTACCATCAGCACCTAAACCCGCGCGGCCTATCTCTAAACTTTGGCAAGCCTTCTGCAAGGCTTCAATAAAGCTGCGGCCGATGCCCATAACCTCGCCAACTGATTTCATTTGCAGGCCAAGTTCGCGGTTAGCACCTTTAAATTTATCAAAGTTCCATCGGGGGATCTTTACAATTACATAATCAAGGGTGGGCTCAAAATATGCAGATGTTGTTTTGGTGATCTGATTCTCAATTTCGTCCAGGTTATAACCTATGGCCAGTTTAGCAGCAATTTTAGCAATGGGGTAACCAGTTGCTTTTGAGGCCAGTGCTGATGAGCGTGATACGCGGGGATTGATCTCAATAGCTATGATATCATCGTTTGCCGGGTTTACGGAAAACTGTACGTTACAACCACCTGCAAAATTACCTATGGCGCGCATCATTTTTATGGCCTGGTTACGCATTTCCTGATAACAACGGTCGCTCAGGGTCATTGCGGGGGCAACAGTTATGGAGTCGCCGGTATGGATGCCCATCGGATCAAAATTTTCGATTGAGCAGATAATGATAACATTGTCATTACTATCACGCAACAGTTCAAGCTCATATTCTTTCCAGCCTAACACAGCCTGCTCAACCAGCACTTCGTGGGTGGGCGATGCTTGCAATCCACGATTAAGAGCTGCGTCAAAATCTTCTTTTTTGTGTACAAAGCCTGCCCCTTTACCGCCAAGTGTATAACTTGGGCGTATAACCAGCGGGTAACCAATTTCTTGCGCGGCTTCTTTACCTTCTAAAAAGGAGTTGGCAATTTTTGAGGTGGCCACACCAACACCAATCTCTACCATCAACTTGCGGAACTCTTCGCGGTTCTCGGTTTTTTCAATCGCGGCAATATCTACACCAACAATTTTAACGCCATATTTTTTCCATATGCCTTGTTCGTCGGCCTCAATACAAAGGTTTAATGCTGTTTGTCCACCCATTGTTGGCAATACGGCATCAATTTTTTGCTCCTGCAGAATAAGCTCCAGGCTTTCGCAATTGAGGGGCAACAAATAAACATGGTCGGCAATTACCTTATCGGTCATGATGGTTGCCGGGTTACTGTTAATAATGGATACAGAGATCCCTTCGTCTTTTAAAGAAAGGGCAGCTTGTGAGCCGGCGTAATCAAACTCGCAGGCTTGGCCTATAATAATAGGTCCTGATCCGATAATTAATACTGATTTTATTGAGGTGTCCTTGGGCATAGGGCTTTTTTAATTCAAAAGTTCTAAGTCGAAAAGTCCAAAAGTAAGACCTTTTTCCTATGCGCTGAAGCGAAAATTCCCGACTTCAGCGTCGGGATGCAAAGATAGTTTTTTGTATGATTTACGACAATGTTTTTTTATTTTTATGATATAATCCCGTAAACGTTGTTTAAATTAGATCAGAACATTTTTAATGCTGGTTTGTTATTAGATTGCAATTTTTACGTTACTAATAAGTAACTTTAACATTTAAACTATTGATCATGAAAAAGCGATTCCTATTTTTAATAGCGGTAATTTTTATAGCTGCCGGGTGTGCTACAGTACAATCAATTGTTAAATCAACTTTCCCATATACAGCAGACCTGATATTGCCCGTATCATCACAAACCGGAACAGAATTTTCGGTTATCAGTAAAGCAACCAGTTTTGATCAGGTTTTTGATAAGAATGGTAATACCGGTGATAAAGTAAGCCAAGTACATATGGTATCGGCAAAACTGCAGTCGGTGGATCCATCAATGTTTAATATTGGTGATATTAGCTCAGTTAAGGTTTATGTCTCTAATTCAACGGGGGGTAACGAGGTTTTGGTAGCTTCCAGAAGCGATATAGGGGCAAGTGTAGGTAACAACCTCGTTTTGGATATTGATAATACGCACTTTTTAGATGAATATGTTCGCAAAGCTAGCATTAGAGTTAGGATGCGCTATGTTTTACGCAATAAATTAACTTCGGACGTAAGTTTAAAATTGAGTTTGGGTTTGAGCGCGTCGCCGTCTTACTAACCTGTTTAGCCAGCCGATCTATTTAACTCTTTTATAGTTTCTATACTCACCGATACGCCATCCGGTTGCGCTTTCAATAAATTGCAATAAACGTCTTCGTAAGGTCATGCGTTTATTGGCTTCTACAATATCAAGGTCTAATTTCCAGTTCATGGCATTCACCCGGTTTTGCATAACAGCCGGGTGTGTTTGTTTAAACAGTAATAGATTATCAGCATTACCATAATCAAACTCCTGGCTATCGACCACGCTCTCGTTGGCAACAAAGTCCGGATTGTAGTAACCTGTAAAATTCTGCCCCTTGCGTATCAGGCCTTTTGAAGATTTTACCCAACCATAGTGATATATGTAAGCGTCTATTAGTTTAACCTTTAGCTTTCTGCCATCCCATCTAAACCCTTGGGCGTCGCGGTAAGCATGTACCGCCGTGTTGTTCCTCACTATTCTAACCTCGCGGCGGTAATACCGTCGCGAATGCGCATAATAATCATACGATCCATAAAAGTGCAGATATTTAAATAACAAGCCCTCAATGTTTGTATCATTAAGGTTATCTTCCAGTTCCTTTTTAATAAGCGGCAGATATTTTTCGTGCACACATTCATCCCCCTGAATATAGAATGCCCAGTCAACATCTGTTGATATGGCGGCAAAGGCCTTATCAGTTTCTATAGCAAATACTTTACCCCCTTGTTTTAGATCGTCGTTCCATACCGTATTGATGATTTTTATTTTTGGAGAATTTAAACTGCTTATTAGTTGTTCAGTTCCATCGTCGCTTTGGCCAAGTGCAATTATAAATTCGTCGCAAAGGGGTAATATAGAAGTAATGGCCTCAATTACGGGGTAGTCATTTTTTACAGCGTTTCTTATAAAAGTAAATCCGGCAATTTTCATAAAGGATTATATAAGGGTATATATTACTCTGCAAGGCATTGGACATACAATTTTAGGTATTGCTGCGCCGTTTGCTGCCAGCTAAACTTATTGGCATGTGTTATTATTTCTGCCTGCATGCTATCATTGTAGTATTTATCCATCCCAGTTTTAAAAACGTTTTGCATATCATCGGCATTAAAGCTATCAAAATAAAACGCAGCATTGCCCCCTATCTCGGGCAATGAGGTATGGGTAGATAAAAATACAGGTTTTCCAAAATGCATAGCCTCAATTACCGGTAAACCAAAACCTTCGGCTATTGAAGGAAAAACAAAAGCGTCACAATTTTTATAATACCAGCTTTTATCATCATCGCTTACAGACCCGGTAATTATTACCCGGTTTTGGCAGTTGTGCTTTTGGGCCTCTTCCATAATTTTGTCTTTATAGGGCGTTTCTATACCGGCAATTATTAGTAAAAGATCGTTCCCCTTTAAAAGTGCCGGCAATACATGGAAGTTTTTTTTAGCTGATACATGGCCTATTGTAAATAAAAATGGCTTTACAGGATTAAATGCGGGTACATGATCTTTAGGAACGATCAATTTATCAGCACCATTGTAAATAACCTTTAACTTACTTGCGGCTTCGGGTATATAGTTCAAAATATCATTTGCAACAAAGTTTGAGATAGCTACCACCTGATCGCATAGGTTTATGTAATTAGTGAGCTTATTAATATGTTCTTTAATCTTATGTGCTGGTTTTGTTTTTTCGTGGATGGGGTTAAGGTCGTGGATGGTCAATATTTTTTTAGCATTAACTTTTTGTGGCTTTAACCTACAATACTGATCGGTAAAATGTACCAGGTCATATTTGTTTGAAAAAGGGTAATACAGCTTATGAAACCATGACAGGTAGTTTATTGCCACTTTACTATTAAATTGATATTTGGAGCGTTTATGTAAGTAATAAGTAAGATCAAATTGATGATTGTTCTCTTCCAATAAACGATCGCCCAAGCTTTTTCCAAAATAAAAAAATCCGGAATTGGGATATTTCATGGAGTCGAACGTGAGCAATATCTGAGGCTTATGCACTTTGTTTTTATTTTTACAATTATAGAGCAAATATATCAGACATGTTTCTAACAGAATTATTTGCACTAAATTTTATTGACCTATATTAGTATCTTGTTAATTAAGAAATTTTTTAATTATTAAAATGGCCGAACTACCCATAAATAGCTCATCTAAAATTGACTTTAAGTCGGTTGCAAGGTTATTAACCATAGTGGAGAATGACCTCTACGGCGCTGATGAACTTTTAAGGAATTTAAATATAAATGCCAATGCCCCGGTAATAGGAATAACTGGCCCACCCGGTGCCGGTAAAAGCACGGTGGTGAATAGTTTGATTAGTGAGTTATTATTAAATGGTAAAAAAATTGCCGTTTTAGCGGTTGATCCGACTTCGCCATTTAATTTCGGTTCGTTATTAGGAGATCGGATCAGGATGAATACCCATTTTAATCATCCTGATGTTTTTATCCGATCGGTAGCTACAAGAGGGGCGGTAGGTGGCTTGGGAATAAAGACAATGGAGATGGCCGATGTTATAAGAGGATACGGGTTTGACTATGTTATTATTGAAACCGTAGGCGTAGGCCAGTCGGAAATTGATATTGCCGGCTTGGCTGATATTACCATGATAGTTCTGGTGCCCGAATCAGGCGATGAAATTCAGCATATTAAATCTGGGTTAATGGAAATTGGAGATGCTTTTATAGTTAATAAAGCCGACCGTGAGGGAGCCGACAGGTTTGCCAATAATTTGCAAAAATTAATCTGCAATGAGCAGGGCGAAATACCGG
Source organism: Mucilaginibacter sp. (assembly GCA_025352225.1). Taxonomy (GTDB): domain Bacteria; phylum Bacteroidota; class Bacteroidia; order Sphingobacteriales; family Sphingobacteriaceae; genus Mucilaginibacter. The sequence goes on from JANXTT010000065.1 coordinate 42,828, forward strand.
TTTTTAAAACGGTAGCCATCAACGATACAGGGATTGCCATAATAGCTGATTTTATAAGAGCCTTTAGCAGTACCCAAAATAGTAAACATCTTTTTTTGTTAACCGAAAAGGTATATCGGATTATTCAACAATCCAAGATGAAAATCGTTGAAAAAACGAAACTTCACCAATTAGTTGCCGAAGCATCATTAAAAAAGGGATTTAGTATTTATCGTTTTGCTGATGAATTTAACGCGACGAATTCATGATTTCTTCAATTTCGCTAACTTCAATGGGTATATGAGCCATTAAATCTATGTTGCCATCTTTAGTAATCAGTATATCGTTCTCTAACCGTATCCCCAATCCTTCTTCTTTAATATAAATCCCGGGTTCGCATGTTAAAACGTTACCCGTTTCAAATGGTTTGTAACGGCTGGCAAAATCGTGCACATCCAAACCTAAATGGTGGGATGTGCCGTGCATAAAATATTTTTTATAGGCTGGCATAGCCGGGTTTTGTTTTTCAACATCATGTTTATCTAATAAACCCAGGGCAATAAGTTCGCTTGTCATTATTTTACCAACTTCCTCATGATATTCGTTCCAGATGGTTCCGGCGATGATCATCTTTTTTGCTTCTTTCATTACATGCAGTACGGCATTATATACATCACGCTGCCGTTTGGTAAATTGGCCGTTTATCGGGATTGACCTGCTGAGGTCGGCATTATAGTTTGCATACTCGGCACCAAAATCAAATAATATCATATCGCCATCTTTGCAAACCTGGTTATTATCGTTGTAGTGCAAAATATTTGCATTACCCCCAGAGGCGATGATAGGATTATATGCATGCCCTGTTGCACGCTGCCTTATAAACTCATGAATAACTTCCGCCTCAATTTCGTATTCAGTAACACCGGGTTTAACAAATTTTAATACCCTAACAAAGGCATCTTTAGTTATATCGCAAGCTTTTTGTATCAAATTTACTTCACTGTCTGATTTTATGGATCTCAAGTCGCGCATTATGGGCGCAGCTCTTAAATAATGGTGAAGCGGATATTTGGAACGCAGCTCTTTTATAAACCTTAAATCTTTGTAAGGTACTGTTTGTTGGTAACGGTCGTTCTCGTTTGTGTTTAAATATATATATTCAGCATAATTAATAATACTATTCAAAATATTATCAAAGTCATCAATCCAATATATGTTTTTGATGCCCGAAATGTTTCTTGCTTCCTCTTTTGTATATTTATGTCCCTCCCAAACCGCGATGTCCTCGTCGATTTGTCTTAAAAAAAGTACTTCTTTGTATAGTGGATTAGGACAATCGGGGAATAATAATAAGATACTTTGCTCCTGATCTATGCCAGTTAGATAAAAAAAGTCGGCATTTTGCTTAAAAGTAAACAATTGATCACCACTTCGTGGGTACTCGTCACTAGAGTTAAATATAGCTAAAGCGCATGATTTTAATCGTAAAAAGAAATTTTTTCTACTTTTGATAAAATCATCAGGACTTATACGTATGTATTTCATTGTAATTCACGTATTTTATTATTTTTATAAGTTTTTTATATTTTTTTTATCAAACAATTACGAGATTTGGAACAATGTTTGGTAAACGTTTCAAACATAATAACTAAATTTGAAAAAAAAATCACAATTAAAATTGTTTAATCTTAAAACTATGAATTATTCTACATTGAAGAAAACAGTCGCTTTGTCATTTGCTTCTTTGATGGCTGTAGGTGCAGTTAGTGCACAAACAACCTCGGACTCGACAAAATCGGCAACAGCTTCTACCCCAAAGGTATTTGGCGGAAGAGCACAGTACAGAACTTGGAATTTAGGTGTTAATGCTGGTGTCCTTTCACCTTTCCTTGCAATTGGCGGTACAAATAACTATACTAACTGGGACGCAGAGTTAGGTTATGGTATTTCCATAAGAAAACAACTTGCCCATTCTTTCGGTTTACAATTAGATGGACTTAGAGGTAATGTATCTGCAGACAATGCCAATGCAGCTGGTGGCGCGCAAAACGGCATAAAATCTGTAAAAACAAAAATCCAGTATTCTGTGAGTTTAAGCGGAGTAGTACAAGTTGGTTCGGTTGATTTCCTTCGCCGTAAAAATGCTGTTAATTTCTTTGTTTCCGCAGGTGCTGGTTTAATTGCTTACAATCCGGTGCTTACCAATGCAAATGGAACAACGACTGATCTTGCAAAAACCCGTCCGAGTAAGGATGACTATGGTAAAGAATTGGTTTTGCCAATTGGTGCAGGGGTAAAATTCAGACTGAGTGACAGGGTTGCTTTAAATTTAGGCTATACAGCTAACTTTATTGACAATGATAGCTTTGATGGACAAAAACTTTTACCTGGTGAAGCTTTGCACAAAGATAAATTCTCTTACGGGTACGGTGGTCTTGAATTCTCTTTGGGATCAAGTGCAAAACCAAATTTAGATTGGGTGAATCCACTTGCATTAATGTATGATGAATTGAACGATCCAACTTTACGTCAAGAAGTTGAAGCTTTAAAAGGCCGTGTAACAAACGTTGAAAAATCAGTTGATGACTTGAAAAAGGATTCTGATGGTGATGGTGTTGCTGATCAATTTGACAAATGCCCTGGTACTCCAGCAGGTACAGTTGTGGATGGTTCTGGTTGCCCAATTAAATTCCCAGCTCCTGATACTACTAACAAAGTATCTAGCATGGCTCCAATGGCAAAAGGTACTGCTTACTCTAACATTCAGTTTGAATTTGATAGTTCAGTATTAAGAACATCATCTTACCCTGTATTAGATGCAACATCTGCAGATTTAAGAGCTAATGCTGGTAAAACAGCTTGGATCAATGGTTATGCTTCATCTGAAGGTACTGCAGCTCATAACCTGCAATTATCTAAAGATCGTGCTAATTCAGTTAAAACTTACTTAGTAAATTCAGGCGTTGATGCTAAACGTTTAAAAGTAAAAGGTTTAGGCGAAACTCATCCAATTGCTGATAACTCAACCGAAGACGGACGTGTATTAAACCGTCGTGTTGAATTCAAAACAAAATAATTTATCTAAACAGATAATTTGAAGAGGGTTCCAGGAAACTGGAACCCTCTTTTTTTTATATATTTGAAGGATGTATTTTTTCCGTAAAAAGGACCCTAACAGGCCAACAAATTTTAATTTAAGGGTGATGCATATCATTAATGCCACAGCTATAATTATGTTTTTAGGAGGCATTATTTGGAAATTAATAGAGTGGTTTATCTTAAAAAAATGAAAACTATAATTAACACAGAACAAGCTCCGGCTCCTATTGGGCCATACAATCAGGCAATATTGGCAGGTAATATGCTTTTTGTGTCAGGGCAAATAGCTTTAGATGCGGTTTCAGGATCTTTAGTATTAGATAACATTGAGGTAGAAACCCATCAGGTAATGAAAAACATACAGGCGATTTTAACTAAAGCAGGCTTAGGCTTTAGCGATGTTGTAAAAACAAGCATATTTTTGTCTGATATGGGTACCTTTGCTAAGGTGAACGAAATATACGGTTCATATTTTACATCAGATTATCCTGCCAGAGAAACAGTGCAGGTTTCAGTTTTGCCTAAAAATGTAAATATTGAAATATCAGTAATTGCTTATAAGGGCTAATGTGTTTGTAAAAAATGGTACATTTACTAAGGCTAGCTAAATACGCCTGAGCTTGAACGAGCAGATATTCCAAACGCCTATAGCATATCTTAAAGGAGTAGGTGTTGCGCGTGCCGATGTGCTGAAAAAAGAACTAGGGATAACCTCGTTTGCTGATCTTTTACGTCATTTTCCGTATAAATATATTGACCGTACCCGGTTTTATAAAGTATCAGAAATAAATGGTGATTTGCCTCATTTGCAGCTAATTGTACGTTTAGCCAGTAAAGAACTTATAGGGGAAAAACATGCCAAACGGCTTATTGCGCAGGTTTATGACGATACAGGCAAAATGGAACTTGCCTGGTTTCAGGGAATTAAATGGGTTGAAAAACAGCTTATTGTTGGCAAGGCATATATCATATTCGGAAAACCGGGTTCATTTAATGGAAAGGTGCAAATGGCTCATCCCGAAATTGAACTGTACACTGCTAATGCTCTTAAAGAAAAAGGTAATTTAACTTTACAACCTGCATACAATTCTACTGAAAAGCTTAAATCATTTTTGTTGGATAGCAAAGGTTTACAAAAGCTCATTGCCATTTTACTAGAGCAAGCAAACCAACAAATTGCGGAAACCCTTCCGGCAAGTATTTTGCAGCAATTTAAGCTGATAAGCAGGAGGGAAGCATATCAGAATATTCATTTTCCGGCAGATGCGTTACAATTGGCGGCAGCTATACACCGGCTAAAGTTTGAAGAATTGTTCTTTATCCAGTTTAAACTGCTCAAAAATAAGTTATTACGTTCATTAAAATTTAAAGGTAATATATTTGGCACTGTAGGTAATTACTTTAACGAGTTTTATAAAAATAAATTACCTTTTGATTTAACTAACGCGCAAAAACGTGTTTTAAAAGAGATTAGGTTAGACACCCAACGCGGTATACAAATGAATCGTTTACTACAGGGCGACGTAGGCAGCGGTAAAACTGTTGTGGCCTTAATGAGCATGTTACTGGCTATTGATAATGGTTTTCAAACCTGCATTATGGCCCCGACGGAGATTTTAGCCAATCAGCATTATCAATCTATTGAAGGTTTAATTGATGATGAGTTTTTAGAAGTAGCCTTATTAACCGGATCAACATCAAAAAAATCAAGAAAGGTTTTACATACCAAACTTGAAAACGGGGAGCTTAAAATATTGATTGGTACCCATGCTTTAATAGAAGATAAAGTGCAATTTAAAAACCTGGGTTTTGTAGTGATTGATGAGCAGCATCGGTTTGGTGTGGAACAACGTGCCAAATTATGGCGAAAAAACAGTATACCGCCACATGTATTGGTGATGACGGCCACTCCCATACCACGTACCCTGGCCATGACATTGTATGGGGATTTGGATATTTCTGTTATTGACGAGTTGCCTGTTGGAAGAAAGCCAATAGAAACGTTGCATTTTTATGAAAGCAGCCGTTTGCGCATGTTTGGTTTTATGAAAGAAGAGATCAAAAAGGGAAGACAGATTTATATTGTTTATCCTTTAATTAAAGAAAGCGAAAAGCTTGATCTTAAAAACCTTACGGACGGGATAGAGGTAATATCAAGGGAGTTTCCGCTGCCTGAATACAAATTAAGTATTGTACATGGTAAACTGTCGGCATCTGATAAAGAAGCAGAAATGAAACGGTTTGTTAAGGGAGAAACCCAGATTATGGTGGCTACAACTGTTATTGAGGTAGGTGTTAATGTGCCCAATGCTTCGGTAATGATTATAGAAAATGCCGAGCGGTTTGGCTTGTCGCAATTACATCAGCTACGTGGGCGTGTGGGGCGCGGTGCAGCTCAGTCGTATTGTATTTTAATGAGTAGCCATAAGCTAAGCCATGATGGCAAGGTACGGCTTGATACAATGGTTAAAACCAACAATGGTTTTGAGATTTCTGAAATAGACTTGCAATTGCGAGGCCCTGGCAATATTGAAGGCACCCAGCAAAGTGGGGTGCTGGATTTAAAGTTAGCCAATTTGGCTACTGACCAGCAACTGCTTATGCTTGCCCGGAAATGTGTAGAGGATATTTTTACAAACGACCCTCAATTACAATTACCAGATAATGCTATTTTAAATCAAACATCGCAATCAACCAATGGGGGCTTAACCTGGGATAAAATATCCTAACGGGATATTTTTTACATTTAAAATCAATTTGGATTTTTACATTTTATAAATTTTGCATTAATTACTTTTGCTTTATATCTATTATCTGTGGAAGAAGACCAGGGTATTATAAAAAAAGATCCTTTTGCAGCCTTGCGTTATCAGGAGTTTAGATCCTACCTGGGTATGCGTTTTTTTTTAACGTTTGCTTACCAAATGCAGGCAGTTATTGTTGGGTATTATATTTACCAGTTAACGCACAACGCGTTTGCCCTAGCTATGATAGGGCTTGCCGAAGCTATACCATCAATTGGCATTGCTTTATATGGAGGGTACGTTGCTGATAAATCCGAGAAAAAAAGATTGCTTTTGGGAATTTTCTCGTGCATGTGGTTATGCTCAACCATTATGTTTGTGGTTACATTACCTCAGGCCCATTATTATATTAGCAGCGACCTTTCGTTGGTGATTATTTATATTATGATATTTTTCATTGGGTTGGCGCGTGGCTTTTATGGGCCAACCGCGTTTTCGGTAATGACGAAGATCATCCCGCGCGAGCTTTATCCAAATTCGTCAACGTGGAACAGTTCTACTTACCAAACAGCTTCGGTATTAGGGCCGCTGGTGGGTGGGGTTATTTTTAGCTATTATGGTATATCGGTTACATTTTTATTGGTTGTGATTTCTATTTCGATAGCGTTTATATCTATTTTAACGTTAAACAGGTATCAAGCCGAATTTACACCTAAAGAAAGCATATTTGACAGCCTTTCTGAAGGGATTCATTTTGTATTTAGCAGCCGTATGTTATTAGGGGCTCTCAGCCTTGATCTTTTTTCGGTATTTTTTGGCGGAGTTGTAGCGGTACTACCCATATTTGCCCATGATATATTAAATGTAGGTGCATCTGGTTTTGGTTTAATGAGATCTGCAGATTCAATTGGCGCGGTATTGGCGATGCTTGTAATGACAAGATTTTCGCCCATGGGTAAGCCATGGCGAAATTTATTGATCGCGGTTACGGGCTTTGGCATGTCAATAATTTGTTTTGGCTTATCGCGAAATTTTTACTTGTCCTTATTATTCCTGTTTACGCTAGGTGCATTTGACAGCATTAGTGTCCTTATCCGCTCAACTATAATGCAGTTGTTAACACCCGATAAAATGCGTGGCAGGGTATCAGCGGTAAACTCCATGTTTATAGGTTCGTCAAACGAGTTGGGTGCCTTTGAATCAGGAACGGCGGCCAGATTGTTGGGTACAATTCCTTCGGTACTTTTTGGTGGGACAATGACTTTGTTAATTGTTACCATTACCTGGTTAAAAACCAAAAAACTGGTACCAATGAAACTTAACGAGATACATGTCCAAGATGTTTTGAAGGAGTAATAACCATGGTGAGCGAGCCGCTGCTCTTCGTTCCTCCACAGGCTAACCATAATATCCAGCGCACCATAAAATGGAGTTGTGGGTTAGTTTTTGGTTTGTATCAAGCAGTAATACTTTGAAACATTCTTGACTTGATACAAACCCAAATACCGATAAACTAAGAAACAATATTAAAGTGCGACAGATCGACAAATTGCTGCACTCGGGCTTTAATAGCTTGCTCGGTTAGATCTTTTATACTTTCGGTGCCAAATTTTTCCACACAGAACGAGGCCAGTGCCGAGCCGTATATAATGGCGTTTTTCATATTATTAAAATTAACAGTGCCTACTTTAGCCATATAACCAATAAAGCCACCTGCGAAGGTATCACCAGCACCGGTTGGGTCAAATACATCGGCTAAGGGCAGCGCAGGGGCCGAGAAGATCATGTCCTGGTGGAACAACAGGGCACCGTGTTCGCCTTTTTTAATAATCAGGTATTTTGGCCCCATGATCAAAATTTTACGGGCAGCTTTAACCAATGAATACTCGCCGGATAATTGGCGGGCCTCGGCATCGTTGATGGTTAATACGTCAACCATTTTAATGGTTTCGAGCAAATCGTCCATAGCGATATCCATCCAGAAGTTCATGGTATCCATTACAATTAATTTAGGGCGGTGCTTTAATCGTTTAATAACGGTTTGTTGTACCTGGGGGGTTAAGTTACCCAGCATTAAATAATCGCAATCCTGATACGACTCCGGGATGATGGGGTCAAAATCCGCCAGCACGTTCAGTTCGGTTATTAGTGTATCACGGCTGTTCATATCATTATGATATCTGCCGGACCAGAAAAACGACTTTTGACCGGCCTTAATTTGCAGTCCTTCAGTGCTAATATGGTGATTATTAAAGTCTTCTATTTCTGATATAGGAAAATCATCACCAACAACCGCCACAATTTTAACTTTATTATAAAAGTAAGATGCTGCCAAACTTGCATAAGTAGCAGCACCTCCAACTATCTTATCTGTTTTACCAAAGGGCGTTTCAATGGCGTCAAATGCCACAGTACCAATAACTAACAAGCTCATGAAGAAATATTTTAATTTTTTTTTCTGCAAATATTGTGAATTTACACGGATAATCATACTTTTGCACACCCGAAAACGGAAAACACTCCTGAGTAGCTCAGCTGGTTAGAGCATCTGACTGTTAATCAGAGGGTCGCTGGTTCGAGCCCAGCCTCAGGAGCCTCAAAATCAATGATTTAACCCAACTCTGGCGAGTTGGGTTTTTTGTTTCTCACACATTTCTCACACATTTTTGAAAGTTTTTAAATTAGGCGAAGTTTTTTGTGCAAGAGCTAAATAAGGATTTCGGGTAGTAAAATGGTTAAGAATGGAATATTTTGGACATTATTTGATTGCAAATAGACAATCAGTAAGCTAAATTTTGATAGCCTAATAATATGACATCCTGATCGAACTAAAATATTTTCCGCCACTCAAATATCTGGTTTGTCAAGTAGTGAAAATTTTGCTTTGGCCGCTTTTTTCTGTTCCATTTTTTTTCAACCACCTGCATTAACATTGTATTGAAGACATATAAGTGTTCTTTTCGGTGCACATCTTAACTACGTTAAAGATTATGCTCTAACTATCTGATAGGTTTTTAAATCGTAATAGTTAGTTTGCATTTCCCCAGAACATGTTGTAAGTGAAAACCGCGCAATGTTTGAATCATACTTATCCATATTGTTCTCTATAGGCAAATCAATTGCTAATTGTGAAGCAGTAGCAAAAACATAAACAGGTTTTTTTAAAAGGAATAAGTTGTAAAAGTCATCGCTACTCAAACCATTAGTGCTACGTTGTTTATTTGATAGTCCGTCATAAAGTTTATCGAAAAATGATCTTTGCTTGGCAGTTATAGCTTCTCTAAGTCTTCGTGCACTAATTAATATTTGATTGGTTAACTCTCTAACTCGCGATGTAAAGCTATGTTTAACATGAATCAGATATAATTCGTTTCCAGAAACGTAAAGTATGTCACACAATTCTATACCGTCTACAATAATAGTATCAAATACAAAATAGTTCGGTAAACCGTTGTATTGCATATTGTATTCGCCTTCATCATCAAATTGCTTTTTTACAGTGTCGAAAGTCCAAGGAAAGTGCAAGATGGAGTGCGTCAACTTCGTGTTACGGAGAATACGTTCGGTTTGAGCTATAAGACTTTCTATAAACGATTGTTTTAATCGATACCACTTACTATCGACCAGAAACACCGCATCACTGCCAACCGAAAATTCAGCGTTGAAATGATACATAAAGCCGGCTGCGGCAGTTTGTCTTTTACCTACATAGCATTGTACACTTACACCATACAAATAAAATAAAATTCCATTCTCATTGTTGCCATTCAGCTCATATGCTCTTCGTATTACGGTAGAGTATATTTCGTTTTTATCTCTGACAGTTGCGAAAAGTCCATCTTTTTTACGATTACTTTCAGTTCTTTCAACCAAATCATAGTATTCCGCCTCATAAAACTCCTCAATCTTATTAGGGTTACAGAAATCAAACTCAAATGCATCATTAGGGTCTTTACTTTGACTCACAACAACGGGAATATTATTGTATATCTTCCTTGTTAATATGCCTTTTAACTGAATCAGGTATTGGCTATCACGAACTTCTATGTAAGAGCTTAATAAGTCTTTCGGTGCCATAGACATAATGATACATAGCTCGTTAATTAATCGATGCAATGTGTCAAAATCCACTTCTTTGTTTACTTTGAACCCTTTCCCCACAGCGATCTGTAGTTTTTCCAATGGTTTTGCAAGTACAAAATTAAAATGCGAAAAGCTTGTATCGGCGGATAGCCTTACGTGTAATTCCTTCGGTATCTTTCCAAATTGAAGATAATTCATCATTCGGTAATCATCCCTAAACTGTTCGCTTACTCCGGTGTTGTAACCGGTCATCCTTCTTGATTTTGTTGAAACAGCTTCATCATTCTCTAAAGAAATAATACGGTCATACGTCACTAAGCCGAAAAGGTGGTCCATGTAGCTTGCAACTATCCAATAAGCAGATCCACCCACTATGGTAAAAAGATCAAATTCAGTGTCGATGAATAAAACTAAATTTACTTTGCTTTGGGCAAAGACTGAAGTATCTTTCAATTGGGATGGCAAAAATTTTGACCAATCAGATTCAATATCATTAGTCCGGTATACATATAGAAAATACGTATAATCGTCCTTTTGGAATTGAGTTAGCGTAAGTGCTTGTTCATCTATACTCTTTTCTCTTTTTTTGTAAGATTGAGTAATAATGTATTTAACGATTTCCTCAGTGTTTGTTAGATTTTGAAGAGCTGCTTGGGACTTTTCAATTCTAAATATGTTAGGTACAATCTTCATTAAGGTAAGGTTTAAGTTTAATCTAACTCAATGTACTGATTAAAAACTAATTGATTATATATTTATACTCAAATTCAATATCGGACATTAGTTCGAGCCGACTAAATCAATGTAGCATAGCGAAATTGGTGCGAGCTAAGCAAACGGTCTTTGCAATAGAAGCGAATAACACGGCTGCAAAGTATCTGGGACAAACAACTGGCACTGTGATTGAGGAGTCGTTCGCTTCGGCGAAGGCGAACCTAATGATCGTTTTATTCTTTTGACGGCGACGGTTCCCGTTATCTTCTCATAATGCAGAAGCCTTAGCCGCGGTCAAGCATGGGCGTTTGGCGGGCTTGGTAAGTAACTGATTCTTCTACAATCTCTTTTCACTGTTCTAATTTGCTTAGTTTTACCAAAGTAATCATGAAACTAATCAGCGATATTATAAATGAATTAATGGACCATGCTCATCCCATTGCAGGTCCGTTATTAAAAACAAAGGTTTTGGCAGCCAGAATTGGCAATGCCGAATTATCGGCTTGGGTGGATAATGAAATCAACGGTTATTGTGAAAATGGTAATACGCCTGACTACAGGCGGTCGTCCGGCATTTTAATGGGAACATTTGTAAACGGCAATAAACAATACAGCCGAGCGCAAGTGCCTTTGGGTGATATTACCGATGAGGAACGTCATTTGTTAACAGATTTTGTTATTAAAGACAGCATTAGTTCAGTTGAGAAAATGCAGGAAAGTAAGGATTTAAAAATAAGTGTCAGCGCCGACGCTAAAGCTTTTATAGAACATTCAGTTAGAAGCTTAGGTAATCGTTTTTTTGAGATCCTGGTCGTTTATATAGATGTTCCCTCAGCTTTATTTGCCAATATCCTGGCCATTGTAAGATCTAAATTACTTGATTTTATGTTGGCTATTGAGCATGAGTTTGGTCAGGAAACAGAACTGGAGGATCTACGCGCAAAGAACAAATTAATCAATCAAATTATGCATACTACAATAAATAATAACGGTGACGGTAATGTCATTAATACCGGCACTAATGCTCGTATATCTGCGAGCAATACCATAATCAAAGGTAATGCGGAAGCGTTAAAACATACCTTAAAAGAACATGGTGTTCAGGATCAGGATATAGATGACCTTCTTTTAGTTATAGATGAGGTACAACCTGAGCAGCCTAATACTTATAGTCCAAATGTTGCTCAGTGGATAAAAAATATGGTGGGTAAATCATTGGATGGTACCTGGCAAATTGGTATTGGAGCAGCAGGCACATTACTGGCGGAGGCTTTGACTAAGTATTACGGATTATAAACGTTATCTCTTTGCGCTAATTAATTACGAGTAACATCGATTTCTGTACCTGAGCCGGTATTGATCACATTGTTATGCCCTTTATTGATGACTTCAGTCCGAAAATAATTGTTAACCACGTTGTTATTGACGGCTTGATCTGTTTTGAAAGGAACAAGGTCAATTTCGAAGCTATAAGTTTCAGCAAGCTGCATACAGAAACCTAGCAACCTTGACCTTACGGTACTCAATATTTGAGGTAAGATATTGGCATTGGCAAGAATTATTGCACCTGTAACTGTTACACCGCCGTCAACGCGGTATAATTTTGATGCTGCTGGTTGAATTTGTGTGACCATCTCCATGGGCAATCCCGTCATCAGGAGCTGGTTTTTTACCGGATCAGTGTTCTGGGTCATATGTTCTAATACCCGGACTCCGTCAAAAATCGTATGATATCTCATCCGTTCATTTAGTGGAGCCGGCAGCATGGAAATCGGCAATTCTCGATTTGTTTCATCTCCATATGCGGTTTGCAAGTTAATTTTTAAAGTAGCAATTCCTTTACGGTAATCAGGCGCCTCCATGCCTTTATAACCGCTGATCTCAGCATTGGTGTAGTTAATTAGTTCTTCGTTTTTGATCATTCTACCAAAGTAATTCAGCTTAAAAAGTGCACCTTCCAAGGAACTTTTGACGTCAATCAGGTCATTAATTACGTCCTGTAAAATAAAAGTTTTGGTTTCGCTCATGTCTGGTCGGCTTAAAAATGAAATTTTTACTGTGAATTTCGTAAATTAATCCAATATTATGGGTTAATATTAACTAATATCTTCATGTCTGAAAAATAGTCGCAGAAATTGAATATAACTGGCTTCCGCAACATATAAGAATTGGTCAAGTGTTTGAATAAAAACGTCTGGCTAAAATTGCAGCTAACATATACAGGTCAATAGCGAAATTTTATAATTATTAATCTCACAGGAGCATAAATTACAAATTACACGTTTTTATATTTTATAAAATCAGCATCAAAATAGTGGCTATTAAGGATAATTTAAAAGCGGAATAAATGACTATTCCGCTTTTAATTATTAATTTACCTGTTACTAGCTTGTTTTATAACTATTCCAGATTTAGTTTGGTTACCATAATATAGCGTTACTACATACGTGCCTGGAGCGGTGTTAATTTGTATGGTATTGGTATGCTCGCCGGCTGATAGTTGTTGTGCATCACTCTTATAAGCTGTAGTGGCATTTAACAAATTGGATACAACGAGCCTTACACTACATGCCGTTTTTAAATTATATTTTACATTTAATGTATTTGAAAATGGATTGGGATAAACTACAAAATTTACAGAATCGGTTTTGGATACTGGGTTTGCCTTAATAATTAAAACGGTATCTGATGGCATACTAACCGATTTAAATGAACTGGCAGGTGCTGCATTTTGTACAAATACTATCCGTGGGTCGGTTTTAATATTAACTAATTTACCCATCACCCTCACTTCGGGTGTTTGCCCGTTTAATGATCGGATTGTAGCTTTTTTCAAGGTATGATTCGTCCATTGTATATCAACTTCGTATCCACCACGTGCTCTCATACCCAGCACATTTCCTTTATCCCACGAAGTTGGTAAGGCTGGTAAAATATCAATAAAACCAGTATGGCTTTGCAAAAGCATTTCGCCAAAACCGCCAAAGGGATAGTCATACAATGTAGGAAACCCTAAACCCAATGAAGCCACTGACTTATCCCCATCAAGTAACCTGGCCCACATGCCTGCTTTATCAGGATGATAACCACCACCTTGCCTCAACTCTAATGACTTAATTGCTGCTTGAAAAAATTGCTGGTTTTTATCTTTACTGATCTGGCTTAATGGCCATACAGATACTAAGTGCGAGGCATGCCTGTGGGTAGGTTCCCATTCTTTAAAATCTACCGACCACTCTTGCAACTGGCCTTGAGAGCCTACTTGAAATGGAAGTAACTTAGGCAAGGTAGCCTCTAACTGATTTCTAAAAGTAACATCTGTGTTTAGGATGGTACTTGCCTTAATGCAGTTTTCAAATAGCTCTTTTAAAAAGGCCATATCCATAGTAGAACCCATGCTTACTGCTACCCGGTTACCCTGAGCATCCAAAAAATGATTTTCTGGAGAGGTTGATGGTGAGGTTACAAGGAAACCATTTTTGTTTTTAACCAACAGATCAAGGGCAAATTCAGCTGCGCCTTTCATTACCGGGTAAGCTTTAGTTGCCAAATAGTTTTTATCCAAACCAAAAGCATAATGTTCCCAAAGATGCTGGCAAAGCCATATACCGCCCATTGGCCAATCGGCCCATGCGGGGTCGCCGGGGGCGATAGTACTCATGGCCCAAATATCTGAGTTATGATGTGTTACCCACCCATGAAAGCCATAATTTACTTTTGCCGTTACCGCACCCGCTTTTGACAGATCGCCAATAAAATTTATTAAAGGCTCGGTAACTTCTCCAATGTTGGCAGGCTCAGCAACTGTATAATATTTTTCAGGGTTTTCATTCAATGTATAATTTGATGCATAGTGCGGTTGAATATCCCTGTTCCAAATTCCCTGTTCATTTCTGGGAGCACCGCCACCTGGCCGGGAGCAAGCTATTAAATTATAACGTGCCCATTGATAACCCAGGGCATATTTGTTAACATTTTCGCCATTAATATCAACCCAAAGCCTTCTGAACATGCCTTGATGATCTACTATATGGTTTTCAAGCAGTGTTTGATAAGAATGCAATAAAGCTTTACTCATATAAGATTTTGCAATAGCCGAAGCATCTTTACCTTGCGTACCTGCTTCCATATCAAATCCATTAAAGCTGGTAGCTGCCGAAAATATTAAAACGGCTGTATCTGCTTTTGATATTTGAATATCTTGGTTAGTGGATTGAATAGTACCCCCATGGGTTTTTACATTAAGAATCGACTCAAAACGGATCCCCATTTTTGTATCAAATACTACAGTAGGGGTTACACTTATTGGTGCATGCCCTGTTAATGTAATTTCATTTCCGGCTACAGTAGTTTGACCTTTTAACTGCGTATCCATATGGGTATCAAAATTTACAGCACCTTTTTGATCGCTGTAAATACGCATTACAATTACCTGTTCGGGGTAACTGGCAAACGTTTCGCGGGTAAAATGCACGCCATTTACTGTGTAATGGGTAGTTACAATAGCGCGATCCAAATCAAGTACATTACTGTAATTACTAAAGGCAGTTTGACCTGGAAAATTTAGATACAGGTTTCCTAATGGCTGGTAAGACTCCGAAGTTGGGCCTTCCATTCTCCTGGCCAATGCATCAGCGTTTTTATAATCAGAAGCGGCAAGTGCAGTACGTACCTGGGTTAAAACTTGCTGAGCATTAGCGTTTTCATAATGATGTGGAGTGCCAGACCATAAGGTAACATCGTTTAAGCATACCAATTCAGACGCTACACCACCAAAAACTTTGGCCCCCAACCTGCCATTTCCTATAGGGAACGCTCCAGCAAAATCATTTACACTGGTAGGTTGGTTGTTGGTTAATTTAAGTGTTTGCCATGCACCTGGCTTAGGGCTTATTTGCGCATGGCTTAAACTTACAGATAACAATAAATAAATAAAAAACAGAAGGTTTGGTACAACGGGCAACTTTGTTGCTATGTACTTGAATTTACTTTTCATAAGGTTAGATTTAATTTTTGGTTTTTGATAATTCGCAGGATGTTTTTTGTGGAAGTAATGTAATACTTCCGAGCTTTTCCTTACTAAATAAGGCTTATTTTTAGATTGTCTTTGATGTTTCTTTCTTCATAAATTAGTGTTTAAGTGAATTATTGGTTTATTTTAGATTATAGCTTAATGGCCAAAACAGAAAACAATCAGGCTGTGGTTTTTACACTCGCCTGGTTATTTTCTGTTTAGAATTACTTAAATCAGTAGTTACGGCTATTACCAGCCTGGTGTTTGGGTTAGCCCTTTGTTTAAATTTAATGCATATTGAGGAATAGGAAGAAGTTCTGGACTGCTGGTAGCTTTACCCACAGTTGCTAAAGCAGTTTTCCATTTACCCATCCTTATTAGATCAATTTTTCTAACCCCTTCAAAGAATAAATCCCACGATCTTTCTTTTAATATAGCAGCGTTAAATGCATCAGCAGAAATTACGTCGGCGGGGGCTAAATTACCTATTGCTGCTCCGCCATGTGCCAGACGAACCTGATTTACAAAGCCCTGAGCTTCGGTAGTAGGGCCACTTTGCTGATTAATAGCTTCTGCCAACATTAATAATACGTCGGCATAGCGTATAATAGGCATATCGTTTCCTTGCCATGGATTAGCACTTGCATCATCCTGAGCTGGATATTTTACAATTACAGGGCCGGGCATGTTTGTGCGGTTCCTTACCATACCCAAGGGGTTTGTATAGGTTGCAACCAGCATAGCATCTCTTCTTTTGTCTAAGGGATTAAAACTATCATAAAACTGCCATGTACCTGTCATTGCACCTCGTGGGCCAGCCCATCCTCCTTTTATAGTTGAGCCATTGGTTCCATTAAAGTCGCTTGGTAAGCAATACCATGGCCATGCGTTGAATTGTGGAGCAAGGTTATTATCAGCGGCTAGTGCCGGCTGACAAACAATTGCCCAAATGGTTTCATCGTTCTTTTCAGTTGCTTCTTTAAAAAGACTACTGTAATCCTTTACAAGACTATATCCTAATGTTAAGATTTTTCGGCCGGCTTGTTCTGCCGCCTGCCAATTTTTTTCGTTAAGGTTTAGACGCATTAAAAATCCCAACGCTAACCCTTTATTAAATCTCCCATATGCAGCTTCCTGGCCTTTACCCGGAAGATTGTCGCCGGCAAAACTAAGGTCAGCAGCTATAGCCGCTACATAGTCTGCTCTTGAAGGACGGGTAAGATTATCCTCAGCATTTGTTCCAATTTTACTTGGATCAAGAATTACAGGTAGCGGGCCATACATGTGTAATAAATAATACATTGTTATGGCTCTTCCTGTTCTTACTTCTGCTATGTATTCGGTTTTAACAGCAGTAGGTAAATTTGATTTCTGCAGATCATCAATAATTTTAGTCATTCGGGTTATATACCTAACTTTTTCAAAATGACTTTGCTGATCCTGGGTCTTTAAAAAAGAAAAATCAGCAGTAGTAAACCCAGCAAATAACCCTCCCCAATCTGTAAACGAGGCGATTAAATCTGTTGGGCCATCAAACTCAACTACATGGCCGTATTCATAAGAAAAAAAGAAATTTGTTTTCTGACCATTGGCGGCTGCATTATAATACTGGTATCTACCACCAAATGGTTCATAAGTTGCCAGCGTATATAAATTCCAGTCGGAATTGGATTTAGGGAAAACATCAGGTGTAAGTTGACCCTTAATTACCGGATCAAAATTTTTATTACATCCACAAAATAACAACATACTGAATGATATAAGGAGTATCTTTTTCATTTTTTTAATTTTTAAGCGTTAAAAATTTGCGTTTACACCTAGGGAAAAGGTTCTGGCCATTGGATACGGCGCTGTAGAGCCATATGCATTATTTATTTCGGGATCGAATATTTTATAGTTAGAAATTACAAACGCATTCTGCATATCAACATACAATCTGAGGCTGTTTATATGTCGTTTTAATGCTGGCGATGTAAAAGTGTAGCCTGCCGTTATATTACGGCATTTAATAAAATCTCTTTTTATAAGATTAATGTTTGAGGCAGCATCTAACCCCAATAATGCTTCATTATAAGCTGCCCCCGGGAAATTTCCGGCAGTATTGGCGGTACTCCAGGCATTTTTTAAACCATCGGAGCCTGCAGAAATAGGCGATAAGAAAGAAACTACATCTCTGTAACGCGCTGCATAATCATTTCCCCAAGCCCCTGCTTGCCCATAAAAGAAAACATTTAAATCGACGTTTTTATACTGAAAAGTATTACCAAGGCCGATGATGATGTTGGGATCCATGGAGTGTTTTACTACATCCTTGTAATCTAATTTATTATCACCATTTTGATCTACAAATATAGGTGAGCCAGGTTTGGTTGCACCAGCAGGCTGAAAAGCAGGAACTTGCTGGCCAATTTGTAAAATGCCATTAGTAGCGTAGGTGTATATTGTGTTAACCGGGTCTGTTACGCCAATATAAGGGCTTAAACCTACGTTTGCAAAGCGCTCTTTCCAACGGTAATCATAATGGGTAATATTAATGTTAGTATTCCATTTAAAATCCTTTTTTTGTATATTAACAGTATTTAAACTTAAATCAAAACCGGTTCGTTGTTGTGCAGCACCGTTTATTGGGGCAGTACCAATTTGCGATAATGGAGAAGTAGAACTAACCAATAACAGATTGGTTATATTTTCATTATACCAGTCAAATGATCCTGTTATGCGGCTATTAAAAAATCCAAAATCAAACCCTGCATCTAATGTAGTGGTGGCTGGCCAGGTAAGATTAGGGTTGTTTAAAGCAGTAAGTAAATATGGAATATTTATTATGCCATCGCCAAAAACTATTGCAGTACCAGCAGCAACGCCGCTTGATAGTGGCAGAATGCTTCCGCCTGATGAATAACCGCCATACGCACTGGTTGATAGGCCGGTTAAATCGCCTGTTTTACCGTAGCTGGCTCGTAGTTTAATTAAGTCGATCACTTTTATACGCTTAAAAAAGGGCTCACTTGATAATTTCCAGCCAATAGATGCAGAAGGGAAGTTTGCATATTTTTTATCAGGGAAAAACTTATCCGAGCCATCGCGCCTTAAACTCAATGATAAAAGATATTTATCAAGATAGTTAAAATTGGTTCGTGCAAAAAACGAGCGCTCTTTATCGTAACTTGCATTAGAACTTGCTTTTGGATTTTGACCCGAACCTATATTATCGGTATTGATGGGATCAAGTATGTTAATGGCTTGCACAGAAAAACCGGATAGATCTGTCATATATTGCCCTATACCTGCAACGGCATCTAATTGTAAATCGCCAAAGCTCTTTTTATATGACATTGAAGCTTCTAAGGTTTGCTTTTCCCTTTTTGATTCTCCAAGAAATGCTTTTGAAGTTTTTGTTAATGCAAAATAAACTGTTGAAGGAATATAAAAATTACGATTTGCCGTTTCACTATTATTACCATATAACAATTTGGCTGTTAATGTATTGGGGATTAGCGTAAAATCTGCAGATAAATTGGTGAGCAGGGTATTATATATAGTTTTATCTGCAATTGCAAGTTCAGATACTGGGTTTGGAGCAGACAAGCCACTAAATATGGTGTAATCGCCATTAGCATCCCTTATTGGTAAATAAGATGGGTATGCAAGCGCAGACTGGAGCGCATTAAACCCCTGTGAATTAGAAAGATCCTTCTGATTCCCAGCCGAAGGGTTTAAGGTTGTATTCTTACTTCCATTTGTACTGGCATTTAACGAAACAAAATCGTTTAATTTAAAAGTCAGGTTCATCCGCCCGGTGTATTTCTCCAAATTAGATCCTTTAAGGGTACCAACCTGATTGAAATAATTACCCGAAAAAAAGTAAGTAACTTTTTCAGCCCCTCCGCTTATACTCAAATTATGGTTATCAATACTTCCGTTTCTTAATATCTCACCTACCCAATCGGTTCCAACACCAGCAGATTGAATTTGTTGAGCTGTGAACTTAGGTGTATAGCCGCTTAAACTAACCGCAGTTGTACCGAAAGGTGTCATATTATTATCTGCAAGATATTTATCCTGGCTTAACTGGTTAAAATAGCTCATATAATTCTGAGCGTTTAATGGCTTTAGATAAGGCAGGGTTTGGGAACTTGATCTGCTTCCGTCATAGCTCACGCTCATTCTTCCGGCTTTACCTTTTTTTGTAGTTATCAGTACTACACCATTACCAGCCGTTACCCCATAAATTGCCGCACTTGCATCTTTAAGTACTTCAATTGATTCAATATCATTTGGATTAATACCTGCCAAAGCTCCACGATGCCCTCCAACAATAGAATAATCCCCATTACCAGGGTCTAATCCACTATTAGGGTAAACTATACCGTCTACAACGTAAATAGGAGAACCCTTACCACGTATGGATAAATCAATTTGCCCATCAGGCTCAGCACTTTGTTGGGTAACCTGTAAACCGGCGGCACGGCCAAATAAAAGGTCGGGGATACTACTACTGGCAGCTTTCTGGATTTGTTTAGGATCAATTTTCGAAATAGCAGTAGTAAGATTTCTGCGCGATGAGGTTCCATAACCTATTACAACAACATCATTCAAGGCGTTAGCGGTGGGCAATAGTGTAACTTTTAGTGTGGTTTTTGTTCCAACTAAAACTTCTTGAGTGGCAAAACCGATAAAGGAAAAAACAAGTACAGCTTTTTCATCCGTAACATTTAAAACAAAGTCTCCATTTCCGTCAGCCATGGTACCTGTTGTGCTACCTTTAATAATAATACTTACTCCTGGAAGCGGCTGACCTTTATCATCAATCACAGTCCCTTTTATTTTTTGTACAACAACAAGCGTTTTACTTTGAAATTCGTTGTTTTCTTTTAATGCAATTGTCTTTTGAATTATTTTATAACTTACCGGAAGCCCGATGAGACATTGATTAAGAACATTCTCAATAGTCTGTTTGTCTACATTAATATTTAAGGTTTTTGTTTTGAGAATTTCAAGTTTGTTATCATAGATAAAATGATATCCGCTTTGTTTTTCTATTAGTGTTAAAACCTTTTCTACAGATGCATTCCTTTCATGAAGAGTTATTTCCTGACTATAGCTTTTGGCACTAACTTGTGTAAGAGCTACAAACATTATGATCATAATAAGTTTCATAACAAGTAAAATTTTATGTACAGCGGGCCATGTCGCTGCCGCGCACTTCAATTTAATTTTCATAATTTTGGTAAGTTTGGGTTTACGTTAGATTTTATTTCTTTACTTCTGATGATTAAGTACCCAGATATCAACCGGGAAAGTGTTAGCGCACTTCCCGGTTTTGGAAATGGTATTCCTGTTGCATAATTTAACTTAGTATATTAAGTATAAATTATACATCATAAAGAGTACTAATGAAATTTTGTAGGGTTTGTATCTCTTTTTACATAATTTAATTTTTAGGGTGAATAATTGGTTTTATCAAGTCAAATAATTTAAGACATTCAATAGGCTCACCTTCTCATGAGTGAGCGTATGTCTATTTTTTTATAATTATATTTTTTCCATCTATTTTTAAATTAACCCCTTCAAACCGCAGTATGTCCATTAATCCGGAAATATCTACGTCGCGGGATATTCTGCCAGTAAATTTTGTATCAGGCATTGCTCCCTGGTATATAACCTTAATATCATACCAACGGGATGCCTTACGCATAATTTGTTCAATATCAGATCCTTTAAATTCAAACAATCCATTTTTCCAGGCAATGGCTTCGCCTACATTTATATCTTTATTAATATTAAGTTGTCCATCATTATTCAATACAGCCTGCTCACCTGGTTTTAATAGTCGGCTAGCTGTCTGGCTTTTTATTTTCACTGAGCCTTCAATCAATGTGGTTTTGACATCTTTTTCATCTTCATAAGCTGTAATGTTAAAATGTGTCCCTAATACCATTATTTCGGCTTTATTAGTTTTTACAATAAATGGCATGGACGCATTTTTGGCAACTTCGAAATAGGCTTCACCTTTTAGAAAAACATTCCGCTCTGATCCTGTAAATTTTGTGGGGTATCTTAATTCTGATAATGAGTTCATCCATATCTTAGTACCGTCTGAAAGGACTAGCTGATATTCGCCGCCTCTTGGAATAACAAGCGTGTTATATAAAATCACATCATTTGCTTTTAAATTACTATTGCCATATGCTAAAGTGTTATTTATGTTGTGCAGTATGGTGCCATCGTCTTCATTTATTAATTTCCGGGTTTTTGAACCAAGGTACACTTTATGGCCATCGCTTAAAATTAATACAGCATGTTTACCGCCGGGATGAATTTGATTATTTACAAGTACTTGATTGTTTTTTACCGTAGGTTTACCGGTTTGATGATTGTAAAACAGCAATGCGGCAACAAAGATAAACAGGGTTATAATGGCAGCATATTTAAAAAGATTAATCGGTATGCTTCTTTTGCTTGAGTGTTCTTTATATAATTTATTGTTAATATTTTTCCAAGCAAACTCACTGTTAATTAAATTATATTTATTTTGTATTTCTTGTAAATATTCGTGACTTGTTAGCTTAATAAAAAATTCCATATTTTCATCGCTATCTTTTTTCCAATTTTCCAGCAAAGCATTATCTTCAGCAGAAATTTCGCCTTTTAAAAGCTTGCTCACTAAATCAGCTATGTAAATATTATATTCTGTACTTTCCATTTATATCAATATACTATACAAACAAACAATTTATCAAACCGGGTGACACTATTAAAAAATAATTAAATACCATATTCCAACTCTATAAATAAAGAAGCCAGATCAAACATGTTTTTAGATTGAGATTATGTGGCTACGGATTCAAAAGAAGAAAATCCAAATTAAAGCCTCTTTAAATAAAAGCCGTAAAATTTTCATCCCACGTGCTTTTTGAGTTTTAACTGTATTAATAGAAACATCCAACACATCAGCGGTTTCCTGATTGCTAAATTCTTTAAAATAACATAAATAAATCACTTTTCTGCAGCCAAGAGGCAACATCTGTATGGCTTTCTGCAGTTCGTAGGCTACTTCTGCTTCTATTATACTTTGAGCTATATTTTTTTCATCAACACCTTCAACTAAAGTTGATAAATGTTTATTTACTATTTGTTGATGTTTATACGCATTTATACAGGTATTTTTAATAGTAAGGTATAAGAAGCCTTTAATAGATTCAGAATGATTAAACGTTTCCCTTCGTTCCCATAATTTAACAAAAGCTTCCTGCACAATGTCTTCAGCTAATTCAGCATTTGCAATTCCAGCGGCAAAAATACAAAGGCGCTTATAAAACACATTAAAAACATGTTTAAACGCCTCGTTATCCCCATTCCGGAAGGCTAACAAAGTTTCAGTATTAAGCATACCTTAAATTTAAATAACAGATCTATAACAATAGAAGGTTAAAATTAGTTAATTTAACATACTAAAAGGTATTTAATATAAGTTTTGATCTACATAAAGGGCTCTTGTATTAGAAGGGGCAACAAAAGTATTTTGCGCAAAACAAGATAGGCGATGAAAAAGATTCAATCAGTACTACTGTAGACAAAAAAAATGATACACGGGCAAATCAAAACCAACAACAATTACACCATCCACCATTGCAGGTGGGAAAAAACGTGGCGTAGCGGCGGCTGAACTGAACTTGCCGAAGTAGAAATTGTTAGTACAGCCATCTATACCAACATGTTATATTAATTATCTTTTTAATGGGTTACTTTATACACCCAATTATACGGTGAATCCTCCAGGCCTTCGTTTTTCTGGTAATCCACTATTGCCTCAGTCTTCAAAGCAACCGCTTCAGCCTTCCGATCACCCAAAACCGAAGGCTCATTGTTTTTATGGTGATATTGGTACTTAAAACTATGCCAAATAACCAGTTATAAAATAAATTAAGAAAGGAATTTGGTTACGTCGAACTATCCGTAACTGGGTTTCCAGAAGGGGATAAGATGGTAAATTGATATTGTACGATGGCTATAGCATTAAATTGCGCCTATTTAAAAGAGGGCTTACGGAGAAAGGTTGTGAATTTACATAATATTATGCTAGATTATATTACTTTTGCAATCCTTAAATTATGGAGAGGTGTCTGAGTGGTCGAAAGAGCACGCCTGGAAAGTGTGTATACGCCAAAAGTGTATCGAGGGTTCGAATCCCTCCCTCTCCGCACATTTCGGTATCAAAACCAAACAAAAGCCTGCAAATCAAACGATTGCAGGCTTTTGTATTTTAATCGAAACCCCTATTAATACACCATTTCCCTACAAAAAAGGGCGTGATTCGGTGAGTAGTTATAAAGGATAGTACAACTCACCGAATATGACATAACTATTTGACATACAACATGTTCAAAAATTGAACATCTTGACTGGAAGTATCTGCAAAGCTAAATTTGTTTCACTTTTTAATGTAAAAACATTATGAAAACTAATTTCAGTTTACTCTTCTATATGAAGAAGCAAAAAAACTACCAATCAGGTTCCGCACCGATCTACATTCGCATCACCGTAAGCGGAAAGCGTTCTGAAACTACCACAGGACGTGAATGCGAACCATCGCGCTGGAACACAGGAGCAGGCCGTGCCAACGGCACAAAAGAAGACACCAGGGCGTTTAATGCGTTTCTGGACGATTTGCAAACCAAAGTTTATCAGGCACACCGGTTATTAACCGAAGCAGATGAATTAATTACCGCCGAAACCATCCGAAACAAGTTCCTGGGCAAAACAGAAAAACCACGTTCTTTAATTGAAATATTTAAGGATCATAATAAAAAGGTTGAAGCCCTTATCGGAAAAGAATATGCCAAAGGTACTTTATGCCGCTATCAAACCTCTTTAAAACACACTATTGATTTCCTAAAATGGAAATACAACCTTAACGATATTGATATTAAAAAGGTCGATCATGCATTTTTGATGGAATATGAGTTTTATTTACGTTCCGAACGCAAGTGTGCAAATAACTCTGCCGTTAAATATATCAAGAACTTTGGCAAGATCATCCGTATTTGTATTGCCAACAGGTGGCTTGTTTATGACCCGTTCCTGAACTATAAGAACAAAATAAAAACCGTTGACCGTGTTTATTTGACTACTGGTGAGTTACAGGAAATGACCAATAAAGATATGGTAACTGACCGCCTAACACAAGTGAGGGACATTTTCCTGTTTTGTTGTTTCACCGGACTGGCCTATGCAGATGTGAAAAAACTGCGTAGATGGGATTTGGTAACTGGTATAGATGGAGAACAATGGATTTCTATTAAAAGGCAAAAAACTGATACTCCGTCCCGTATTCCTTTATTACCCTCCGCCTCTACCCTGATTCAACGTTATGCCGATCATCCGAATTGTGAGAACAGCGGCAGGGTATTGCCAGTGTTGAGCAATCAGAAAATGAATTCCTACCTAAAGGAAATAGCTGACGTATGCGGAATTAATAAGCCCATAACCTTCCATATTGCCCGACACACATTTGCAACAACTGTAACGCTCTTAAACGGTGTACCTATTGAAAGCGTATCGAAAATGTTAGGCCACACCAATATTAAAACAACACAACATTATGCCAAGATACTGGATATTAAAGTTGGTGCTGATATGGCGATGCTAAAGCAGAAATTCAAACCAGGAAACCCAAGTAAATAACTTTAGCAATTTTCTTACCGGTATCACAAATTGTGATACCTCAAACAATAATATCTATGACACAGGAAATAAAAATACCAGATGAAATCGTACTGAACAAAATTTATTACATCCGGGATCAAAAAGTAATGCTTGATTTTGACCTGGCAGAATTGTATGCCGTGGAGAACCGCGCTTTGAAGCAAGCTATTAAACGTAATAATAGGCGTTTCCCCGAAGATTTTATGTTTCAGCTTACTAAGGAGGAATGGCAGGAACTTATCACAAATTGTGACAAGTTCCCACAAAATCTCAAACATAGCCCGGTTACGCCACTGGCATTTACCGAACAAGGGGTTACCATGTTAAGTTGTATCCTTAACAGCGAACATGCCATCCATATTAATATACAGATCATTCGGGTATTTACCCGTATCCGGCAAATGTTACTGGATAATTCAGCGTTACGTTTGGAAATCGAAAAGATCAAATCTAAGCTGGACAAGCACGATAAAAATATCCAGATCGTATTTCATTATCTTGACGAACTGATGTCGCAAAAAGCAGTGCCGGCCCCTCGTAAACGTATCGGTTACAAATCGGATGATTTATAATAATTTAACAACTTGATATTCCAATTTGGAATATCAAGTTGTTGTGTTGATTCAACGGTACCGGCCTCGTAAGATGTAATTAGTAATTGTAAATTTTCGCCCTTTAACCTTTACAATATCACTGCATTTATCAGCCACCCATGTTGTTCGTTCAGGTTTAACAAGGAAATATCTATACATTACAATCTTATCTAATCTGAGGAATTTTTTAACCGCATCACGGGTCACTACTATATTCAATCCTTTCGCCATGCTCATTGCGCTTTAACCCAACAAGCCAAACAAAAATCAAAAACCGGGATAATGCCTTATCCCTCTGTACAACCAAAAGAGAGTAAGGTATTATTTTAGGTCAGTCGTTTAAGGAAAACGGCCCACAGGTAAAGCAGGTTCATCCATTACACTTACGCTAAAGCTACGTTCCATTCCTTCACCAGCTTTACCTGTCCCGCAGAAGCAGTGAAATTCCCTACGCTTATAACATAGCTTCTTTGACCCAACGCACATTTATAACAACGAAAAGAAAGGCACTGCACCGTTATCACAAAGTTAGCACCGCAGGTAAACTGTAAAGGGCATGTAAATGGGGCAGTTGTTTGCTTTTTTCGGCTGCCCCACCCTTGACAGTTTACCTGCTTTTTGCTGTTCGGTTGTTTACACCGTTCAATGCCGGGAGTGTGGACAGATGCGTAACAATACTGAGATTATACCCCTATGTTATAAAGGTTTATCCGAAATGAAAAAGCTTATCGAATTGAACTCTGTTTTTATAAAGTCATTCTGAAATAAATCACATCTCCCCTCTTTTAAACTTTATTAAAATACCTATCTTTCAGCCATATATAATTATATATTTTCTTATGAGAAATTATTATAGGTATTCAAATTATTTTTTTGATGCATTATGGAATTGTTATGGTTCCTTCATCCTTACATCAAAATTTATTATCATGAAGCAGTTGTTGTCTTTTTTCAATCCGGTAAATTTGGATATCAAAGGTTATTCAAGCAAATCTATGCTCGTAAAATATTGTGCATACAAAAAGTTGTATCTGTTAATAGGGCTCTTGTTCTTTTGTAGCCATACATTTGCT
Organism: Mucilaginibacter sp.; assembly: GCA_025352225.1. Lineage (GTDB taxonomy): Bacteria > Bacteroidota > Bacteroidia > Sphingobacteriales > Sphingobacteriaceae > Mucilaginibacter. The sequence continues at coordinate 69,835 of JANXTT010000065.1, forward strand.
CAGAACTACCAGGAAATAAACCATCGTATTGATTCCTTAGCAAATATTAGATTACCTAAATCAGCATTGATCGAAGTAGATAAACTTGAACAGTTGGCCCGTAAAAATAAAAATGCACCTCAACAAATTAGGGCGATAATATACCGCATGAAGTTTCAATCGTATATGGAAGAAAATGCACTGGTTGCTATAATTGCCCGTTTGAAGCTGGATATTGGGCAGGCCAATTACCCGGTAAAATCCGTATTACAATCCTTATTAGCCGGCATGTACTGGAACTATTACCATCAAAACCGCTGGCAATTTAACCAACGCAATCGCCTTGAAAAAACTGGTTCCGATTTAACTAAATGGGATCTGCAAACCATTAATGATGAAATGACCCATTTGTTTAAGCTGTCTTTACAGGACTATCAACAAGAACAGGATACACCAATCAATGTGCTTGAAGGGGTTTTAGACGGCGACAAATCAACCCGTTATTTGCGCCTCACCTTATATGATCTGTTGGTACAACGCGCTTTAGAGTTTTTATTAGCAGAAGAGCCCGCTCTTACCAAACCCAAATTGCCATTTAGATTAACTGATTCACGGCTTTTTAGTGATAGCTACACTTTTGCGCATCTATACATCACAACAACTGATATCACATCAACATTTTATAATGGTATTAAATATTTACAGCAGGCCACGCTTTTTCATTTACAAAAACAGGATGAAGAAGCATTAGCAGACCTGGATCTGAAACGGTTGGAGTTTTTAAACCGCAATGCATCCGTTATCAATAAAGATGAATTATACCTGAACGCTTTAGAGCAGATAGCACCTAAACTATCGGCAAAGCCAATTAGTGCCGACGCTATGGTATTGCAGGGGAAATATTATCAGGAAAAAGATAGCTTAAAACAGGCATTTAGTTACTTCACCAAGGCGCTTTCTGCTTATCCAAAAAGTTTCGGGTCGAAAAATGCAGAAGGTTATTTAAAACTTATCCAGCATAAAGAATTATCAGCAACGGTCGAAGATGTAAATGTGCCTGACGAACCTTTGTTGGGTCTGCTTAATTACCGTAATGTTAAAAACGCCCGGTTAATTATTTATAAGGTATCAACAACTCAATATAATCAACTGGCAAAAATCCCTTCGGATATTAATCGTTACACCGATGGTACAATGATATATGCATCCGATTCGGTTTTTAGGTATCTCAAAAAGCTGAAACCGGTAATCGAAGAGTCCTTGACTTTGCCCGATCCGCAGGATTATCGTAAACATAGCGCCGAGTTTAAAATCGAACCTTTAAAATCAGGTCATTATGTGGTTGTAGTTCGGGATAACCTATCTGACGATCCCGCTTTAATTCAGTTGACTACCCTTAAAGTGTGTCATTTATCTTTCGTAACCCGGCGAAATGCAGATAATCAGGTAGAGATAAGGGTGACAGATAGAGAAACGGGTGTACCCGTACCTCATGTACATGTTACCGTAGCGGAAACCAATGAAAAAGTAACTGACACTAACGGAGCTTGTTTGTTCGATGCAACTACCGCATATTTTTTTTCAGTTAAAGTAACAACACCAACAGATACATTATATGTAGCTTCAAGATATTCTAACCCTATATTTCAGTCGAACAAACTAACTACCAGCACTATACTTTTTACCGACAAGCAAATATATCGCCCCGGCCAAACAGTTTATTATAAGGGTCTACATCTGCAAAGGCTAGAAGGAAAAAGCACCATCATGGTGAACGAAAAACTAACTGTTGATATCATGGACAATAACCAGAAATCAATTAGCTCAACACCTGTAATTACTAACGAGTTTGGAACATTCAGTGGATCATTCATCATACCTCAAAATATTTTGAATGGAACCGTTGAGATTAGTACCGACGATGGCAGTAAGTACATTAGGGTAGAAGAGTATAAACGGCCTAGTTTCCAGATAGAATTTTTACCGGTAAAAAGTAGTTATAAACCCAACGATTCGGTAACAGTTAAGGGTACGGTAATAGCTTATTCTGGATACGGTTTATCACAGGCGCGGGTAGCCTATCATATAACCCGTCAAGCTATGCTAAAAAATTATCGCCTCTATCCAAAGTACGGACGAATATTGGCACAGAACATCGGGTTTATAAATGACACACTAAAAACCAATGATCAGGGACAGTTTGAAATAAAGTTTAAGGCCCTTCCCGATGATAATGTTAATTTAAATGATATTAACATTAATTACCACTACCACATAAATGCTGATGTAACCGATGCCAGCGGCGAAACCCGTTCGGCAAATACACAGGTGGCTGTTGGCAATAATAATTTTGTAATGTATGCCAATGTTCCGCAAAAAGCATTTGCCCGCGATTCCATTACTGCAAGAATCCTCAATTTGAATAATATATCGCAAAATGCAACGCTTAATTTAAAAATTTATTCGCTTAAAGAGCCGGAACAGCTATTTAAAAACAGGTTATGGGCTAAACCAGATCAGTTTTTGCTCAGCAAAAGTGAATTTAAAAAGGATTATCCGGCGTATGCTTATAGTAACGAAGATGAACAGAGCACCTGGAGTATTATAAATAAGGTGATGGATATAACCACAAGCAACCCTGGTAAGGATCTGGCGGTGTTTAAACTAGATGCATTAAGCAAACAACCAACTGGTACCTATAAAGTTACCGTTAATGCTAAGAATGAACATGGCGATACTAGTTCTACCATATGTTACATGTTTATGGTAAACGAACTGGGTCAACCGCAAATATTTGATGATTGGGTAACACCGTTGGTTACCGATGTTAAAGCAGGTACACCTGCTGAGTTTTTAGTTGGAATTGGTAAAGCGAGCCATGTACTGATGGAAAAATACAGCGGGTCGCAAATACGCTCCTCAGAATGGTTAAATATTCCAGGGGGAAAGCAACTATTGATTAAAATCCCGGTTGGGCCAGATGAGAAGAATATTAGTGTACAGTTTTTAATGGTTTATCAAAACCGGATGTATAGCCGCTATCAAAATATTATTAATAATGCAGTGGACGAAAACCTGAATATTCGTTTTTTAACTTTTAGAAATAAATTACAGCCTGGTGAAAAAGAACAATGGAAACTGCAAGTGTCGGGCAAAAACAAAGAACAACAGGCTGCAGAAATGGTAGCTGATCTGTACGATGCATCTTTGGATGATATTGCCGCTAAGGATAATTGGGCTAATATTTTAAATGTGAACCATTCATATATTCCACGCTATTTTAATTGGGATAATGGTAATGGATTTGTTGGTCAAAGCATAACTAACCCTTTAAAATATAGCAACTATTATTTTAGCCTATTTCCACGTAAGTATGAGACGCTTAATATGTTCGGTTATCATTATTATGGCGGCTATAATAATGACTATCATTTTTTTGCAAAAAAGTTGGCTGATAAAGGCGACCAGAATGCACAATTCAGCTTTGATCAGTCTGTTGCTAGCCTAAATGAAGTGACAATAGGGTATGGAACTCAAAAAAGAACGGATGTAACCGGAGCTGTTTCTTCTGAGTTGGAAGGCAGGGTAGCCGGAGTCCAGATTACCAATGGCTCACCGGGAGGTTCCATTGATATCCAGATCCGGGGAGTAAGTAGTATTGGGTCGGGAAATTCGCCTTTATATGTTATTGATGGTATAATCAGCGATGGTTTTAATACTTTATCTCCGTCTGATATCGAAAGTGTCGATATTTTAAAAGAGGCCAAAGCTACGGCAATTTATGGTGCCCAGGGAGCTAATGGTGTTGTTATTATTACCACCAAAAAAGGCAGAATGGGTTTAATCGGCCAGCAAGCCATCGCTACCCGCAAAAATTTTAACGAAACCGCTTTCTTTTACCCGCAATTGCGCACTAACGAAAAAGGTGAAATATTGATTGAGTTTATTATACCCGAAGCATTAACCAAATGGCGCTTTAAGGCCTTTGCACATACTAAGGATTTAAAGACCGGTTATATAGAAAACGAAGTAGTTACCCAAAAGCAATTGAGCATTAGTGCTAACATGCCGCGCTTTTTACGAGAAGGTGATACGCTCACTGTTTCGGCAAGGCTGGCTAATTTAACGGCATCGAATTTAAAAGGAAAAGTAAACCTGCAATTATTCAATGCTTTAAACATGCATCCGGTATTGTTATTGCTTAACCCGGCCGATGCACAACAAAACTTTGATTTAGCCACGGCAACTAATAAAGCGGTATCATTCCGTATAGTTATCCCGGCGGGGTTAGATGCCTTAACTTATCGCCTTACGGCAGAGGCTGGTCAGTTTACTGATGGTGAAGAAAATACGATACCTGTATTGCCCAACCGCATGTTGGTTACCGAATCAATGCCGATGATGGTACGTTCAGGTCAAACACGATCATTTACGTTTGATAAGCTGGTGAACCAACATAGCACCACCCTTAAAAACAAAACACTCACGCTGGAATATACCCAAAACCCGGCATGGTATGCTGTACAGGCTTTGCCTTATATGATGGAGTTTCCGTACGAATGCTCAGAGCAGATATTCAGCCGTTATTATGCCAATAGCATGGCCACTAACCTGGTGAACAAAATGCCGGTTATTAAACAGGTGTTCGATCAATGGAAAACCGGGAGTAGCTCTGCACTGTTATCAAACCTGGAAAAAAACCAGGAACTAAAAGCTACCTTGATTGAAGAAACGCCCTGGTTACAGGATGCCATTAATGAATCGGAACAGAAAAAGCGTATTGCACTGCTTTTTGATCTCAATAAAATGAGCAATGAGTTACAGTTAAACCTTGACAAGCTACAGAAAAAGCAATTACCTGATGGCGGCTTCCCCTGGTTTGGTGGCGACCGTTCCGATCCATATATCACCAGGCACATTTTAGCGGGCATAGGCCAGTTATACCATTTAAGCATTATTGATACTAAAGATCAAACCCTAAAAAACATCGCTGATAAAGCAATGGGCTACCTGGATAAAGTTTTGATAGATGATGCGAGCGGGACCAAAAAACATAATGAATACGATATCCGTATTTTAGGTTCAGCCGAGATACATGCCTATTATACACAAAGCTATTATACAAACAGGGCTATGAGTGCCGAAATGCAGACGCTATTAGCTAATTACCTGAGACTCGCTCAGAACCAATGGAAATACAAGGATGTATATGAGCAAGGTATGATCGCGTTGACTATGCAGCGCAATAAAAAACCTAAAGTCGCTCAAACGATCGTACGCTCGTTAATAGAAACCGCACAGCATACTGATGATATGGGGATGTATTGGGACAAAAATCAGTTAGGCTATTTCTGGTATCAATCACCTGTGGAAACACAAAGTTTAATGATAGAACTCTTTACCGAAGCTGGTAATAATGATACAGCCGTTGAAGAAATGAAAATATGGTTGATGCAAAACAAACAAACCAATAACTGGAAAACGACTAAGGCTACTGCCGCGGCCTGTTATGCGCTGTTGCTGAAAGGCGATAACTGGCTGGTTGACAATGGAAGCTCTGAAATTAAACTTGATGGAAAGAACCTTACCGATTTGAAACCAGACCTAAAAGCCGATGCCGGAACAGGGTACATTAAAACCAATTGGGCCGACGAACAGGTTAAACCAGCATTAGGTAAGGTAAATATTAAAAACAATGGCAAAACTATCAGCTGGGGGGCGATGCACTGGCAATACCTTGAAAATTTGGATAAGATAACCCCATCACAAACTGATATTCGTCTGGAACGAAAGTACTTTATCCAAAAACAAACAAATTCAGGATCGGTACTAACTACTGTTGACACCAAACACCAACCCAAAACAGGCGATTTATTAAAAGTGGTGGTGTACCTCAAGGCTGGCAGAGATTTTCAATACATTCAGTTAAAAGATATGCGCCCTGCAGGTACAGAGCCTGTGGATGCATTATCAACCTATAAATACCAGGATGGTTTATTTTATTACCAGGTAACTAAAGATATAGCAACTAACTTTTTTATCAGTAATTTAAACAAAGGTAACTACGTTTTTGAATACCGCCTGCGTGTGGTGCAACCCGGTAATTTTTCTACAGGCATAAGTACGGTGCAATGTATGTACGCGCCGGAATTTAATGCACATTCGGAAGGAACAAGGATGGAGATTAAACCTTAAATGCACAATAGGTTGTGTGTGTCGTCCTGAAATTATTTGGTTTAAACAATCGACGGAGACTCAATGATAAGTAATGTCATCCAGTTCCTCGATTTCTAATCTTAGATCAGCCATCACAAATTTATTTTCCACCCGAAAGGGACGTTGCTCAAACAGGGAAAATAGATGAAACAGTAGTTAAACAGATGTATGAATTTATCTTAAGGGTTACAAAAGAACTTTCTCCTGATTTCCAAATCATTATAATGGATCATGCCAAATTGAACTTTGAAGATTTTACAAATTCTATTACAGAAGAATGGCGAAATGGAGTTAAACATATACCAACAAATTGGGTAAGTTCATAATAACGTCGAATTTCATTTTTATGGGTATTACAATTCAAATAAGGAAAAAATCAATCGAAGACTATCACTAAATAAAATCGTTAATATGATTTTCAATTTTAGTTGCACAAACCCGAAAATATTCCATATCCTGATCACTTATATCTTTAGCATGCGTATCTGCTCGATATTTATTAATTGCGGCCATGTGAGTATTAAAACCTTCTTTATCTCTTCCAAATATGTTTTCAAAGAAGGCCCACTCCTTTGTAATAATCTTTCTTAAATCCTCAAAATATATTTCACTCTTATTCGGATTAAATATGTCTTTTAATGTAAATGAATAATATTTTGATTTCCGTGGGTCGCCCATCAGATTTAAAACTTTTTGCTTCGCGTCGTTTTCTCCTTTATTAGAAACAAGAACTGTCCTAATAATAATCCTCAATTTTGGTTCTATTTCATTTCTTCTTTCAGAGATTTCATTTTGTTTCTCTTTTAAGGTAAGTTTTAGTTTTTTGTACTTATTAAGGTTTATTAGATATTGCTTAACAGATTCTATTTTAAAAAAATATAATTCTGAATTTTGGTCCAAAATATTATAGCCCAATAAATGATTGGTGTATTCTTTCGAGTATTTGGCAAACTCATTAAACAGTTCCAAATTACCTACTGCCAAAAACTTCAACATTTCATATTCATCGTTATAATGCTCTTTGAGAACAGAAAGGATCATTTCAATATAAGCATTGTCATTCTGATTAAAAATCTCTTTGCCTTTTTCGTAAATATTTTTGTCAACTCGGGTTGGCCGCTCTTTTGGAACTATTTTGTTAATTACGCTACAAACATTTCTCATTAAAAACGGATGTCCACCGAAATCTTCTGTGAGTTTTGAATAAATGGTTTCATCAAATTTCAATCCCATTACACTGCCAATCCGTCGAATCATATCTTTTGTCTGTGGCACATCAAAAGGTTGAATATATTCATGAGGTAGTTGGTTAAAAATAGGATTATCAACGCCATTTATGAACGGTGTTTCAACACTTTTTGGATTCGTTCCTACCAATAAATAGGAAAATAAATTGTCATGTTTTTGAAATAGTGACCGAAGGGTTTGCCAAAATAATATAAAATCATTTCCGGTTTTCCAGTGTTGACTTAAAGAAATGCCCGGAGTGATGTGTTCAATTTCGTCAAATATCAGAAGGATGTTTTTGCTTCCAAGCTTTTTAAAAATCTTTATTAAATCTTTTTCAAAGTTAGTGGCTGCATCTTCCTCTGTATAATCAGATTCCTTTTTTAAAATTATTTGCAGACTATTTTGAGATTTTATTTCGTCAATTACATGTTTTAATGCTTTATTCCATCGTTTTACATGAAAACTGGGAAGTTGACAATCCAAAAAAACAGATATTCCATTATTATTTTTTATTGCCCTTTGAATACCATAAATAAGAGATGTTTTTCCTGTCTTTCTTAAACCAAACAACCCTGAATTTTCATTGCTTTTATGCCTGTTAATTATAGAATGAATCAAATCAGTTCGACCGAAAAAATACAAATCTTTTTTTAACGCTGAATTGAAAGCAAAAAGATCTCTTGAATAGAAATATTCCTTGAAGCGATTTCTAATAAAAAAGTTATCATATTTGCCAGCGAGTTCATTATAGGTAAATGGCACAATTGCCTGATGTTCCGGGTCGCTTTTCAATAACTGACGAATTTTTGATTCTATATAATTATCCTTACTTATCAAAATACCGCAGACTTTTTCAATTCTCAATTCTTGCATCAACGCAACGACTTTATCAAATGAGTCTAACGTTCTCGGTTCAAAATTCTCGTAGTCGCTAAAGACTACTATTATTTCTCTTTCAATGTTAAATAGTGTCTGATATTCAGCTGTTGGCTTCATTAAGAAATATTTATATTGACTTGCCACCCCTAAGCCTATTTTTCCGCCGCCACTGGTAACATACCATTCCTTACCTAAATTACATATTATGGTTTTCTCTTCTTGAGTAAAATGCTTCAATACAAGATGGGTATTTAATCCAGGCGTAGTGGTTGTCATATATTTTCGTAATATTTTCTTAGAATTAAATAATTGTTTTAAGGATTTTATCAAAGCAGAACACTAAAAGTATATATAAGAAATCTGATAATCAAGAATTACAATTCCTTAATTTTTTATTATAAACCAAAGATTATTTCAGGGATATCCCTAAATGCCCCTAATCCCCATTCCGGCTCTCCTTTCATTTGTATCAATAAATATAGCTAACAATGCTAAATGATATAAAAATAGGAAATTATGACCGCATTAGATTTAATAACCAAAGAAGACCTGCAACAGTTCAAGACAGAATTATTTACAGAACTACGCAAATTGGGCATCAGTCAATCTACAGACCAGTCCAATAAAAGATGGCTGAAAAGCGCTGAAGTACGGAAACTATTAAAGATTTCAGCAGGAACCCTACAAAACCTGCGTATCAATGGCACGATTGCTTATAATAAAGTTGGCAGTCTGCTTTATTACAAATACGAAGACCTGATCAAGTTGATGGACGGAAACTCAACCAACAAATAAGCCAATGAAACTATCCTATCCAATAGAACAGTTTCTGCGTAAAGCATCAAATGACAACCGTTTGCTGCCATCCCATATCAGTCTGTTTACCTCTATGTTTTATTACAGCCCCGGCGATGTACCCGATAGTTTTTTTAAGGTTAGCAGAAAAAAATTGATGCGTTTTTCACGGATCAAATCCGTTGCCACCTATCATAAATGTATCCGGGAACTGGTAGCATACGGTTATATCATCTATCAGCCATCCTATGATCCATACCGGGCAAGCATGGTATCACTTACCTCTAACAAATAAAGAATTATGAAAGAGACAACTGTATTGGGTTTCTATCCCGCTTTAGAAGCGGGTTATGAGCCGCGCAATTATTCCTGGTTAACAGTGGATGTGCCGGTAGGCGAATACGAAGCCAAACTGGACTTTATGATCTGGTCGAAAAAACAAGTCGCGATTAACTGCTATCTGACGGCCCTCGCTTCAGGGCAACATTTCAGGCTTACAGCCTACCGAAACAAGGCGGAAGATTACATGGCGGGAGGCGCAGCCGTCCGCTTCCTGCCATTCGGTTCTGTCCTATCGGTAACCGTCGAACTTAACGGAAGCGGCAATCCCAAATGGACTAACGCCGTCCTCATCGGAGCAGGTAATGAGGAGTTGCAGCCAGTAACAAGTCCCGATGCGCAGCATCGTTTGGAGTTTTAACCGCGTCCATTTTTGAAAAAAAATGGAGCAAGCGGAAGTTGGGCACGGCCCTACTTTGCTTGCCCTACGCTTCGCTATGGGGGTTTGAAGTATATCCCGGATATACTTTGATGCCTCTAACATGCCTCTAACCCATAAAATGATATACTTATGAATATATCCCAAAGCAAAACAACCAAAAGAAACAGACCGCCCGAAAAATCTGTCCGCTTTCCCGTGGCCATACATGCAAAGCTGTTGAAGATAGCTGAAAAACTTGGCCGGAGTCAGGCAGAGGTCTTTGTGCAGATGGTAGAATATTTCCATCGTACTGCAAAAGACCCGGCGGACATCGGAGACGAGCTATTGAAAAAAACGTTCATTAAAAATCATGATACCTATATCCGGTTTATCCGGGCGCAGGAGGAAAAAATACTGATCCCGGTCAAAACTGAAGTTGACCGCATGGTAGCTTCGCAGATCAAGATCATTGATAGTTTTAATAACCATGTATTAAAGGCCAATAGGGATATATTATCAGGTCAGGCGCAGAATTCGGCTGAAACTGAAAGCTTGCTTAAAATCCTGATGGAAAAACTTGATACCAAAGAAAGCCTCAAACTCAAATTCCTGTATATCCTGAATTATTACAGCAAATCCAGTTTGAATGTTTCTTCAAAGGATAAAGAAGCTTTATTACAAGAAGCACGACAACAAATTAATAAACTTTAAAATTATTCCCCCACCGTGGGGCTAAGGGAGGCTTATGTATATCAACATCACCTATAGTGAAATCGCGGAAAACAAAGGTAGCAGCGGCGGCCTGGTGCATTACTTAGATAAGGAAATCCGAATGCAACCCGAAAAGCAGCCGGAACATTGGTTTAACCAGCAGCGCAATAATATACCATCCCAAGAAACCAGGCAGGCCATAGACTACAACATCGCTAAACTAAGTAAACCCGATGCCAAATTCTTTTTAATCAATATCAGCCCAAGTCAAAAGGAGATCACGTTTCTGAAAGAAAAATACGGTGAGATTGGCGCAAAGGAACAGCTGAAAGTATATACGGCAAAGGTCATGGATGAATACGCCCGAAACTTTAAACGCGTGGGTATAGAAAGCAATCAGGACTTACTTTGGTTCGGTAAACTGGAAAATCACCGCTATTACAGCTACAAGGATCCGGAAGTGAAACAGGGTATCCGAAAGCGAGGAGAACGTAAAGAGGGCGAACAGATGCACATACAAGTTATCGTTAGCCGGAAGGATGCCCGCAACAAGATCAAAATCAGCCCAATGAATAAATCGCGTGGCAAAAATACGGAACATTCCAAAAAGATGGGGCAGTTTGACCGTTCAGCCTTTAAGGAATCCGGGGAAAGGTTATTTGATGAAGCTTTCGATTTTGAGCGGGGTTTAACGGAAACCTTCCGCTATGCCAATACGCAAAAGAAAGGTACCCTGGAGCAAAGAATGGCAATCTATGCCGAAAAAAGAAGCCTGGAGACATCCTTGAAATTAAGCCCACGAGAAAAGCAGCAACAAACCATCAAAAAGTCAGCATTAGTACAAACACTATCTAAAACTCACTTAAAAGCACCTGAACCGACACAATTCCTAAAACTGGCATTAGCAAAACACAGGCCCGATGATGCGCCACATATTCCACAGAAGAAGAAAAAGAAGAAAACCAAAGACCAGGAACAAGATCAGGAACTGACTTTATAATCAATTATTTAATCACTATTAAACAAAAGTCTTCCCCCTTTTGGGGGAACGGAAAGGGGGCAACTATGCAAACAGGAGAAGACATACAGGGACTACGCAAGATCATCGACTTTACCCGATTGATCAGCATTTTTATATTAAGCATTCATTTTTACATCTGCTGTTACCAGGCATTTAGTCATTGGCATTGGACGGCAGCGATAACAGACCGCATTATTGGCAATATTGCCAGGACAGGGTTATTCAATAATATGCTCAAACCTAAACTGGCGGCACTGCTCTTTTTAATTATCTCATTAATTGGCGTTAAAGGCAAAAAGGACGAAAAAATAAATTATCGAAGTATTACAACCTACCTGGTTACCGGTATATTATTATATTTTATCAGTGTACTATGTTTTTACCTGCATACATCGGCTACGATGATTGCTATCGGCTATATGGCACTAACAGGAATAGGTTATTTGCTGATCCTGACAGGCGGCACCTATTTATCACGCTTACTCAAAGAAAAACTGGATAAGGATATTTTTAATACTGAGAATGAAACCTTCCCACAGGAGGAAAGGTTGCTGGAAAACGAGTATTCCGTAAACCTGCCAGCAAAGTACAGGCTCAAAGGTAAGATCAGGAATAGCTGGATCAATTTTATCAATCCCTTTCGGGGGATTCTGGTGGCTGGCACACCCGGAGCAGGAAAAAGTTATTTTGTCATCCGCCACATCATCGACCAACATATTAAAAAAGGTTTCCCCATGTTCCTGTATGATTTTAAATATGATGATTTAAGCAAGATCGCCTATAATAAGCTCTTAAATTATAAAGGCAGCTATCCTGTCAAACCAGCCTTTTACGTCATTAATTTTGACGACCTCAACCATACCCACCGCTGTAATCCCTTAGACCCGCAGAGCATGGATGATATTACCGATGCTACAGAAGCCAGCCGTACCATTATGTTAGGATTGAACCGCGAATGGATCAAGAAACAGGGCGACTTCTTCGTGGAATCACCAATCAATTTTTTAACCGCTATTATCTGGTATTTAAGAAAACACCAGAACGGCAAATATTGTACCCTGCCCCATGTGATTGAACTGATGCAAATTGATTATGACAGGCTGTTCGCCGTTTTATTGGAAGAACCAGAGATCAGAGTATTAATCAATCCATTTATTTCCGCCTATAATAACAATGCCAAAGCCCAGCTTGAGGGACAAATCGCATCCGCCAAAATTGGCCTGGCCCGTTTATCTTCACCGCAGCTTTATTACGTGCTCTCCGGCAATGACTTTACGCTGGACGTTAATAACCCAAAAGAGCCCAAGATTGTCTGCATGGGGAATAATCCGCAAAAATTACAAATCTATGGGGCGGTGCTATCCTTATATATATCCAGAATGATTAAACTCGTCAACCGCAAGGGCCAATTAAAAAGCAGTTTGATCTTCGATGAATTTCCAACGATCTTTTTCAATAACATCGACAGCCTGATCGCTACAGCCAGGAGCAATAAAGTGGCGACCACCTTAGCCGTGCAGGATTTCAGCCAGTTGAAAAAAGATTATGGCGCGGAACAGGCCGACGTGATTACGGGTATTATCGGCAATATCATCAGCGGGCAGCTAACAGGTGATACGGCTAAAACATTATCAGATAATTTCGGCAAGATCGTGCAAGATAAGAATAGCATGACCATTAACAGCAGTGATACGTCCATCACCAAAGCCACCCAATTGGATTACGCCATCCCGGCTTCTAAAATAGCGGCTATGTCATCAGGTGAGTTTGTAGGTATTGTGGCCGATAATCCTGACTGTAAGATACAGCTCAAAGTATTTCACAGCGAAATACAGAATGACCATGCGGCCATTGGACACGAAGAAGCAAATTATCAACCCATCCCAGTGATTGAATATGTTACCCCGGAAGATGTAGAAGAGAATTATAAAAAGATCAAAGAAGAGATCAGGCAGCTCATTAAGGATGAAATGGAGAAGTTAACGGCCAGGCAACCGATAGAAGAAAAGCCAGCGGAAACCGGAGACAAAGAGGAAGAGAAGCCCGCTAAAACTGAGGAAAAAGAGGAGGAAAAGCCAGTGGAAACCGAAGAAAAGCAAGAGAAGACGGTAGAAAACCGGGAAGGACAACAAGATCAATCCGACACAAATGATGAACAAAGTATTTCTTACTGATACCTATTACAGTACGGGTAATTGCCGAATGATGGTGATGCGGTACTTGTGTTTGGTGAATTTTTCCAAGGCGAATCAGAAGTTGATTTAAAAAAGAAAATGATATTTATCATTGAATTTATCATCAGGATTGTTTAGCGCGGATACGGCACAAGGCCTCATGGCTCACATTCAGGTAAGAAGCGATATTGACTAAAGAGGCTTTCTGAAGGATCTGTGGATGGAGTTGCAGCATCAGTTGGTACCGTTCACCGGCGGTACCCGAGCGAAGCAAAATTGCCCGTTGCTCACTTGCGATATAATACTTTTCGGTTAATATCCTGCCGATATAATTCAACTCCGGAAAATCAGCGTAAATACCCTGTAAAACCGTCCAGCTTATGGACTGGATTAAGCTATCTTCCAGTAATTCAATATTTTCCTGCGCAGGTTGCTGGGTATAAAAACTATAGATGGAAATCATAATATCCCCCTTCCCCATAAACCAGGAGGTACATTCCTTACCACCGCGGGTATGATAATAAGCCCGTGCAAACCCTGATTTTATAAAATAAATCCAGCTAGAGGTCTGTCCGAAAGACAATAACAAGTTTTTTTTTGAAAATTCTTTCTCCGTAATGCATTCCAGAACACGGGACTGCAAATTAGCCGATAAAGGCTGGATCATGTTAAGTGTTTGTAACAGTAAGTCACCATCCATAAATAAAAATAATTGATAAGTAAACAAATTGATATTTATCAACACCATACTTTTCCATAAACAGGAAGTTTGTACAGGCGATTAATTGCTTAGTGGTTAAAACGCAAAACTTTAGATAAAATTTCAATACCGTCTATTTTGAGCTTATGAGAGATGATTACCTATCGACCGCTTTGTTAGTACTGTTACCCGATAATAACAGGCAAAGCGGGAGTTACCAATCATCTACTTACCATTATGATCCACGAACTCAGTAGCCAGCTATTAAAACGGCTGGAACAGGATTTGGAGCAAACCTCTTTCCAGGTAAAAGAACCGCTGCAAAAACTCATCACCGCTTTGAAAGCCATCCGGCAGGCACTTAATAAACTTAGAGGTTTTCTAAAAGAGCATCCCTTTAAGGCCAAAGACGAACAAATCAGTTTCTTCAAGTACACCAAGCCCGCATTTTACCAGTGGCAGATCTATTACACGGAGCTGTACACCATTGAAACCAATTTACCTTTCAGCGATTCGGAAAAACAAGTAGCCTATTTGGAGCAGGAACTATGCTATATCGAACGTTTTTTCCTGCAGTACGCTTTTCTATACCAATATTACAAACTGGGCGCCGATGAATTGGACAGCCTGTATTTCGTACTTGGCGTGGAATTGCAGAGCCTATTATTACCAAACGTGCCTGACCTTGACCCGGAATTTTCCACGAGTTGCGATTACCTGTTTTCCAAGATCAAGGCTTTTGAAAGCTTAAAAGGATGGGTTACCGAGCGATTGCTTTTCCTGAAGAAGAACCCGCTGATACCTTATCAGCCGGGAAGCGATCCCGGAGAAATGACCTGGACAGGTGATACGATCAACCTGGCGGAAGTCGGTATCGGCTTTTTCAATACCGGGCAGGTCAACAACGGTACAGCCAGCCTTTCTGAGATTTTCCGCTGGTTAGAAGAAAAGTTTCAGGTCAGCATCGGTATTCCATCCAAACGTATTGCCGAACTCCGGCGCAGGAAACGGCTCAGCCCTACCAAATACCTCGATGAAATGAAGGAAAGTATTATCCATAAGCTGGATAAGGAAGACGAGTATGACCCGGACAAGGGAAAAAGCAGGTAAGCCAGTATATGAACAATTGATATAATATACAGTATTTCAGATACTTAATATTTATTATTGAGGTATCCCTAAATGACCCAGCAAAGATTTCGCCAACGTCTAAAATTTGCTTCCATAAATCCCGGTGCAATGGGGCACCGGGATAAAAGCAAAATATTATGTTACAATTATTCACCTGGCAGCAGTTTCTAATCGCCGCGCTGATTCTCACCCTGATATGGTATGCAGGTGTTATCCTGCTCATTTACCGGAAGGAGTTGAACGACTTATTAAGCGGTATCGGCAAACGCACATCCGCTGAACAACCCGAACCCTTGCGCCACGCATGGGATGAAGACTTTGAAAACGAAACTCCAATAGCGGACGAAAACCTGATGGGCAAACCCGTGCTGCCCGAAGGGGTCAGCAGGGTCAGCATGAGCATGTTTGGTTTTGCACCAAAAACTGCAAAGCCTGAAGAGCAAAAGGAAACTCATGAAGATGACGACAAGAATACCCAATTAGGATTAGTACCTGATGTGCTGGAAGAACTGAAAAGAATCATTGAGATTATGGCCAAACGGGATGGCAACAAATCCGATTTCTTTTCCCTGCTGAAGTCTGTCAAAGAGAAATATCTCAGGATTGCTTCCAGTCCGAATATCGGCAGCATTAATGCCTATATCAGGGAGCATGTGCCTTTCCACCTGACTGGCGAGGAACTGGAAAATCTTTGGGATTAAAGCATATCCTTATCCAATCGGTGTAACTAAGCGTAGCGGTCTCATGAACACCTTTAAAATAAACACTACGTGAATAATCAATCTTTCAAATCAGTGCAATCACAAAAATAATCATGAAAAATCATATTTCCTATAGCCCCAAAAAACAAGCCTTATTAAAAACGCTGGTATTCACATCCGTCTTAATTACTTGTAATATCCTGTCCAGTCTTTTCTGTTATGCCCAGGATGGTAATTCCGGGATTCAAGAAGCGACTAACAAGGTCAAAGGTTATTTTGATTCGGGTTGCAGCCTGATGTATGCCATCGGCGCGGTCGTCGGCATCATCGGTGCCATTAAAGTATTCAACAAGTGGAACGCTGGCGAGCCGGATACCAATAAGGTCGCTGCCGCCTGGTTTGGTAGCTGTATCTTCTTAGTGGTCGTGTCTACCGTACTCAAATCATTTTTTGGGCTTTAAAAATCAGTGTCATCTATTTTCAAATCAATGTAACGGCGAAGCCCTCATTAATACCATTAAAAACAAATTAACACATTAATAATCATGTCCTCAATATATCATATCAACAAAGGCATTAACAGGCCATTGGAATTTAAAGGGTTGCGGGCACAATACATCGCCTACCTGGCGGTAGGACTTGTTTTACTGCTCATCGCTTTCGCGGTTTTATACATCTGCGGTTTAAGCCCGTACATTATCCTTCCGCTGACTGGCGGCATGGGCGGCGGTTTATTTTACACCGTGTACAGATTGAACCACCGCTTTGGTGAACATGGCCTGATGAAATACTTCGCTAAAGAGCAACTCCCTAAATACCTCTGGTTTAATTCACGCAATTTATTCACCCAATTAAAAGTAAAGAAATGAATGCCAATCGTAATAACTTTTCGTCAACCGGCGGAGGAATAAGAGCGTCTGCTATATGGCCCTTAAGCAAAGTTGAAAATGGCGCGATACTTTCCGCGCATGGCGACATTACCATCGCCTACGAAGTTGGGTTGCCGGAAATCTTCTCCTTAGCCGACCGGGATTATGAAGCCTATCACCAGGCATGGGTAAAAGCGATCAAAGTATTGCCGATGTTCAGCATCTTTCATAAACAAGACTGCTTTACCGAAGCAGCTTACCGGGCCGATTTTGAAAAATCCAAAAGCTTTTTATCCCGCAGCAGCGAGAAATTCTTTAATGAACGGCCCTATCTGGCGCACCGCTGTTATATATTCCTAACTAAGAAACCAAAGGACAGGAAATTATCAAGTTCGGTATATAGCAATATCCTGCGAAAATCCATTGTCCCTCAGCAAACGGTCAACTCGTCATTATATAAGGAATTTTTGGATTGTGCGGGCCAGTTTGAACGCATCCTGACCGATAGTGGTTTTGTGACTTTGCGCAAGCTGAATGATGATGAGCTGGCCGGAACAGCAAACAAGCCGGGTATCATCGAGCAATATACTTTTTTGCTGCCCCCAGGTCAGCAGCCCATTATCCGTGATATTCATTTGAAAGATGAGATCAGGGTTGGCGATAAGCATTGCGAGTTATATACCTTGTCGGATGCGGAAGACCTGCCCGCCCTATGCGGTAGCCGGATCAATTATGACAAGTACAGCACCGATAAAACAAAGTTCAGTATTGGTTTTGCAAGCCCGCTGGGGCAGTTATTAAACTGTAATCATGCCTATAACCAGTATATTTTCATTGAAGACGCGCAAAAAACGATCAAACGATTAGAGGCAAAAAAGCTGCGCCTGCAATCTTTGTCCGCTTATTCCCGGGAGAACGCCATTGGCCGGGATGCCTGCAACGACTTTTTAAATGAAGCCATCGGCGAACAACGCTTACCCGTCAAGGCCCATTTTAATATCCTGGCCTGGTCGGACGATGAAACGAAGATAAAAGACCTGAAAAACTTAGTCGGTTCAGCAATGGCGCAGATGAACACGATCGCCAAACAGGAAACAGATGGCGCACCGCAGGTATGGTGGGCGGGCCTGCCCGGAAACGAGGCGGACTTTCCGATGAATGACACCTTCGATACTTTCGTGGAACAGGCAACCTGCTTTTTTAACCTGGAAAGCAATTACCGGGACAGCATCAGCCCTTTTGGCATCCGTTTAGGCGACCGACTTTCCGGCAGACCGGTACATCTGGACATTTCTGATGAACCCATTAAACAGGGCTTTACGACTAATCGTAACAAGTTCATTTTAGGGCCAAGCGGCAGCGGAAAATCTTTCTTTACCAACCACATGGTACGTTCCTATTATGAGCAGGGAACTCATATCGTTTTGGTGGATGTAGGACACAGCTATAAAGGACTTTGCGACTTGGTAAATGGGTACTACTTCACCTATTCGGAAAGCGACCCCATTAAATTTAATCCCTTCTATTTATCCGATGGTGATATACTGGATACCGAAAAAAAGGAAAGCATCAAAACGCTGCTACTTGCCCTCTGGAAAAAAGACGATGAAACGTTCCGCAGGTCGGAGTATGTGGCTTTGTCCAATGCCCTGACGGGTTACTTTCAGCACCTGGACAAGTATCCCGACATCTTTCCCTGCTTCAATACTTTCTATGAATACCTGATGGAAGAATATTTACAGGTACTGGAAGATGATAAGGTCAAAGAGAAAGATTTTGATGTGTCTAATTTCCTGTATGTATTAAACCCTTATTACCGGGGCGGTGAATTTGACTACCTGCTGAACGCTACCGAGAACCTCGACCTGCTTAATGAAAGGTTTATTGTTTTTGAAATTGATGCCGTGAAAGATCATCCGATTCTTTTTCCGGTGGTGACACTCATAATTATGGAGTTGTTTATCAGTAAGATGCGAAAGCTGAAAGGCATCCGAAAGATGATTTTGATTGAGGAATGCTGGAAAGCCATCGCCAAAGAAGGCATGGCGGAGTATCTCAAGTATTTATTCAAAACCGTGCGTAAATTCTTTGGCGAGGCCATCGTAGTAACGCAGGAAGTGGAAGATATTATCAGTTCGCCCATTGTCAAGCAGGCCATTATCAATAACAGCGACTGCAAGATATTACTCGACCAAAGCAAGTATCAGAACAAGTTCGACCAAATACAGGAGCTGTTAGGATTGACCGAAAAGGAAAAAGCGCAGATCCTTTCCATGAACAAGGCCAATGACCCGAAACGCAAATACAAGGAAGTCTTTATATCGCTGGGCGGTCAATACAGCAAAGTTTACCGCACAGAAGTATCGATGACAGAATATTACGCCTACACCACCGAGGAAAGCGAAAAGGTCAAAGTACAGGAATACGCTCACAGGTATGGTAGTCTCCAAAAAGGCATCGCGGTATTGGTAGAAGAAATCAGGAATAACAATAACCATTAACTCAATCGGTGTAATCACTTTTACTCCCTCTCCTTTTGGAGAGGGCTGGGGTGAAGCCATCGATGTAATCTTCAAATCATGAAAACAAATATCATTTTAATCGCATTGTTCGCCACATTACTGGCAGCCTGCAACACCGACAAAGTAAAAACATTCATTCCCGGCACTTACGTCAATTCCGCCAAAGGAGAATATGGGCAAGCCGAGGACACGCTCATCATTACGCCGATCAGCGGCAACGCTTACCTCATTACCCAGAGAACCACGTACCAGGCCATCCGTGATGGTAAGTTATTGCGCAAACACCGCAAAATCCAAAAGCTGACAGGTATCTACGGCCCACAAGAGCAGGTACTTAACGAAACCACCAACGGTCGGATATTCATTTTTCAGCCGGAACAACACCTGTTAAGCATCAATCAGGCAAGCTACCACAAGATCAATTAACCTAATTATTTACCATTAAAATATACCTCCCTAAAGGGGAGGTCAGGAGGGCTTATGAAAAAATATATGGTCATTTTACCATTATCAGCCATGACATTATTTGTGTCTTTACCTAAAGGAGCAGATGCACAGATCGCTGTAGCGGAAGTTATTAAAGCGGCGATCACAAAAGTCATCAAGGCGATAGACCTGAAAGTACAACGGATGCAGAACCAAACCATCTGGCTTCAAAACGCGCAAAAGGCGTTGGAAAATCAGTTATCCAAACTCAAACTAAATGAAATATCCGGCTGGTCGCAAAAGCAAAGAGACCTTTACGGTAACTATTACAACGAACTCTGGCAGGTCAAATCCATAATCGCTTATTACGAGCGCATCCGCGAAATAACTGAAAAGCAAGCGGCCCTGGTCAGCCAGTACAACCATGCCTGGGGCCTGATCCGGTCGGATAAGCATTTTTCGGTAGCCGAAATCAGTTATATGCAAAAAGTATATTCCGGGATTTTAGAAGAAAGCGTCAAGAACCTTGATGAAATATTAATCGTCATCAATTCCTTTAAAACCCAGATGAGCGATGCCAAACGGCTTGAACTCATCAACAAAGCCGCCGACCGTGTGGATACCAATTGCAGCGACTTGAAGCAGTTTAATAATCAGAATTATATTCTTAGCCTTCAAAGGGCCAAAGACCAAAACGAGATACAAACATTAAAAAAGTATTATGGAATTAATTGAGCAAAATCAAGTCCCCTCTCCTTTGGAGAGGGTTAGGGTGAGGCTGTTTTGGGGATTGCTGCTACTGCTTACGGCCAGTGCTACTGCAACAAAGGCGCAGATCTTTGACGAATGGTGGCACCAAAAGAGCACGCAGATCAAATACCTGACGCAGCAAATTGCCGCTTTACAGGTTTACGGCGGATATTTGAAACAAGGCTACCAGATTTCTCAAAATGGCTTAGGTACGATCAAGGATTGGACAAAAGGAGAATTTAACCTCCATAGTGATTATTACAATTCTTTAAAAACGGTTAGCTCGGAAATCAAAGACAATCCCAAAGCCGCCGCCATCGTGCAATATGCTGGCACCATTCCGGGGCTATTTGACCACCTGAATAACTTGGACGGATTGAATGCAGATAACCAACGGTACATCTCAGCAGTACAAAACAAAGTATTGGCTGAATGTGATGCTGATATAGCGGAACTACAACTGGTAATGACTTCCGGCAAAACCGAAATGACGGACGATGAACGCATCAAGCGGTTGGATCAGATTTATACCCGGATAAAAGACAAGTATGCGTTTACGTTGTCCTTCTGCAACCAGGTCAAAAACCTTTTACTTCAAAAAACGCAGGACGAACAAAGTATTCAAACATTAAGGAGGCTTTATGGAATCAATTAAGCAAAATCAAATTCCCTCTCCTTTGGAGAGGGTTAGAGTGAGGCTGAAAGGTTTTTTGTTATCCCTTTTTGCAATTACTGCTATTTTGACTGCAACTGCCACTAAAGTCCACGCCCAGGAACAGGAAATCCAGCAGTTATTACTTGATATGGAAAAGCTTACCCAGTTTAAAAGTATCCTGAAGGATATGCAGCAGGGTTATACCATACTCACTCAGGGATATGGTCAGGTGAAAGATCTGGCGCAGGGCAATTTCAATTTGCACCAGGTTTTTTTGGATGGATTGTTACAGGTGAATCCCGAGGTGAAGAAGTATGCGAGGATAGCGGATATTATCGCCAATGAAAGCAGTATCCTGTCGGCGTACAAAAAAGCTTATCGGCAATTTAACAGCAGTGGACGTTTCAGCGTATCCGAATTGGATTACCTGACCAATGTTTATGCACGGCTAACCGGTTCGGCCCTGCAAAACATCAACGACTTGGCGAATATCATTACGGCTTCCCAATTAAGGATGTCCGATGATGAACGCCTGTCGGCCATTGACCGAATTTATGCCGATACGAATGACAAGCTCCAATTCCTGCGAAGCTTCAACCAGCGAACGTCCATATTAATGCTACAACGTGAAAAGGAACAAAATGACGTAAAAACACTTCAAAACCTTTATTCAAAATGAAAAAAATAAAAATGCTAATTAAAAGCTCCTCCGCCAATTGGCGGAGGTTAGGGGGGCTTCTGCTATTGCTGATCTTACCCCATTTAGGTGACGCACAGGATATTACATCGAGTCTGCAAGGCATGCAACCCATATTGGATAACGTGTATAACGAAATGATCCCCTTATGCAGCAAATTGATTGATGCCGCACGGGGCATAGCGGGTTTCGCCGCTTTGTGGTATATCGCTTCACGCGTCTGGCGGCAGATCGCCCATGCCGAACCACTCGATTTTTACCCTTTGTTGCGGCCTTTCGCTTTAGGTATGGCAGTCATGCTTTTTCCGATGGTGATCGCGCTGATGAACGGGGTGTTACAGCCCATCGTTTCGGCAACCGGGGATATGGTCAAAAACTCCAATAGCAGTATTGCGCTTTTATTAAAGCAAAAGGAAGATGCGATTAAGAATAGCAGTTCATATCAAATGTATGTCGGCGATGACGGGAACGGCGACCGGGAAAAATGGTACAAATTCGCCCATCCCAATGACCCCAACGATCAGAATGAGGGGACTATTTCCAGCTTGGGAAATGATGTCAAGTTTATGATGGATAAGGCATCCTACAATTTCAAAAACAACATCAAGCAGTGGATGAGTGAGATTTTACAGGTGTTATATGCGGCATCTATTCTATGTATCAATACGATACGCACCTTTTATTTAATTGTTTTAGCCATACTCGGCCCGCTGGTCTTCGGCTTTTCCGTTTTTGACGGTTTGCAGCATAGTTTAACCCAATGGATCGCCCGCTATATCAATATCTTTTTATGGCTGCCCATCGCCAATATTTTTGGCAGTATCATTGGCAAAGTGCAGGAAAAAATGATCGCACTCGACATTAGCCAGATTCAAAGCGCGGGTGATACTTTCTTTAGCCCGACGGATACAGCCTATTTACTATTTCTCTGTATTGGTATTGTGGGATATTTCTCTGTGCCGAGTGTCGCCAACTACGTGATCCACGCGCATGGCGGTAACGGCTTATTGAGCAGGGTGACAAATGTCGCTACCACTACAGTTAGCACAGCTGGAAGTATGGCTTCATCCGCAGGTACCACAGCAGGGTCAAGGATATATGAGGGCGCGAAAAATCTGGCCAATGCACCCGGCAACTTTATGAAAGGTTATAACAAGGAAGACTCAGATAAAGGCAACAACTATCAACAAGATAAATTAGCTGGAAAGTAAATCAGTATAATCCAAACAATCATGTTTAATCAATTCAAAAATATCGACACCGCATTTAAGCACATTAAGCTATTCAGCTATCTGCTGATCTTTGCTTGTATAGCAATATCCTGCTTCGCGATTTGGAAAAGTTATCAGTCATCGGATAATTACAAACAGCATATTTATATTCTGGCCAATGGCAAAGCATTGGAAGCCATCGCATCTGACCGAAAACAAAACACACCCGTAGAGGCCCGCGACCATATCAAAACGTTCCATGAAGATTTCTTTACGCTTGACCCTGATGATAAAGTGATCCAAGCCAATATCACCAAAGCTTTGTATTTGGCAGATGCTTCGGCCAAGACCGCTTACGACAATTTACGGGAAAGCGGTTATTACGCCAACCTCATTTCAGGTAACATTAGCCAGCAGATCAATGTGGATAGCATAAAGCTGAACATGAATGTTTATCCATACGCCTTCAAATGTTTTGCGACTGAGAAGCTCATCAGAACAACCAGTACAACAACCCGTAGCCTGGTCACACAAGGTTACTTGCGTAATGTCAGCCGGAGCGATAATAACCCACATGGTTTCCTTATCGAACGGTTGGAAACGCTGGAAAACAAGGACGAACAGGTAAAAAATAAACTGCCATGAAACTATTCAGAAAAAGAAAAACTCACATAAAACATGTCGGACAGACAGAACTGGCGGTGCAAATAATAGACCGTATGGGCTGGTTACAAACCAGGTTAGCCGTATTCCTGAATAGCAAAACGGCTGACCTATCGGGTAAGGGTAAAATATTTTTACTGGTAGCGGTCTGCCTGATGTTTGGCGGTATCAGCCTTTACCTGCTCATACAGGCATGTCATTAACCAAATTATTAACTATCAAATTCTATAAACAATGGAAAAACAAGAAAAGAACAAACGGAAATTTCTGCTGGTATTACCGATACTGTTACTGCCTTTTATGGCACTGGCCTTTTATGTGTTCGGTGGCGGCAAAGGGAATCATTCAAGTGGTAACCAGCAGGTCAGCAAAGGGCTGAACACTACTTTACCCGGTGCGCAATTAAAGAACGAAAAACCGCAGGACAAAATGGCCATGTATGATAAAGCCATACGGGATTCCGCTTCGGCTAAATCTTCCCCAAACAGCAATGCTTTTGCCGCTTTAGGATGGGACACGGTAAGTCAAAACCAGGCGAATAAATCGTCATCGGCGCATACCGCTCAGGCAAACGAAACGAAGATCAGCCAGAAACTGTCGGAGATTAACCGGCAGATCAAGCGGCCAGAACCGGCAGCACACTATACTAACAGCTATACTACTACCAATCCTGCATCCCCCGATATGGACAGGCTGGAAAAGCTGATTAAACAAAAAGCTCAGGGAAATGCCGAAGACCCGGAAATGAAGCAATTAAACAATATGCTGGAAAAAATCATGTATATACAACACCCGGAACGGTTAACGGAGCAACTTAAAAAGAATACCAAACCCGAATCTGACAGCCTCTACAAAGCCATTCGTGCAGTGATCGCTGATAACCAAAAGGTGGTACAGGGTTCATCCGTTAAGCTGCGTTTACTCGATAGTATCGTTATTCATGGTCAAAAGATCCCCAAAGGCCAGTTTCTTTATGGGATTTGCCAGATCGTTAACCAGCGAATGATCTTAAATATCAAAACAATCCGTATAGGTACTTTCCTGGTACCGGTCGACCTTTCCGTGTACGATATGGATGCGATGATGGGTATTCGCGCACCCGATGCTATTACACAGGATGCCTTGCGAGGTGGTTCTGACAATGCCGTACAAAGCTTACAACTGATGACGATGGATCAGTCCATGACCACGCAACTGGCAGGCGCAGGTGTCGAAGCGGCGAAAACCTTGTTCAGCAAAAAGGTAAAGCGCATCAAAGTCAAGCTCAAAGCCGGATACCCGGTACTATTACGCAATAATCAACCTGACAAACATTAAAATTAACAACCACCAAATCGGTGCAATCAATAATTAATCTGTGTAATCAAAAAAATTAAAAACAATGAATTTAAACAATTTAGACGACCTCAGAGAGGAACTGAAAACGCTGGGCTTTAAGGATAAGGTCATCAGCGAAATGGAAAAGAACATGGAAAAGGGTATTGCTGAATTTACGCTCAATGACCGCATTACAAGCACCAAAGGACAGGTTGACCTCACCCTGCACTTCAAACAGTCCGGGCAGTCCGAGCATTATTTTTTTAACAAATTTGAAGTTGCACTCAACCAGGGTAAACCAATGGAAGAAGGCCAGAAATACATGGTCATTACGCCGAATGAGGCCGGAAAAAACATGGTTAAGACATTGGAAAACGTAACGGAGACCATTGCATTTTTTAAAGAGCAGAAAGGCAACAGCGAATTAGCAGTAGGCAAAGATGCGGCACATAAGGTCAAATTGGCCACGATGGAAAATGGCAAGATCAACTTTGTTGCCAAAGAGTTTCAGCGTACCTTTCGTTCACCGGCCATAACACAAACTTTTTACGTGGAAAAAGGAAAGGGTTTTACAGCCGAACAGGCGGCAAACCTTATCCAGGGACGGGCGGTTTACCGGGATGACCTGCTGAACCTGGGCGGGCAGCCCTATAAGGCATGGATTAAGTTTGATATGGATAATCCGAAGGATCGCCACCAAAATTATACGACCAGCCAGTACCACGACCCTTCCTACGGGTTCAGTTTGGAGAAAACGCTTGAGAAATTTCAGATCAAAGAGCTGGCTGATCCGGTTAAAAAAGAGCAACTGATCGAATCGCTCCAAAACGGCAACCGTCCGCTTATCACAACCGTTAAAGACGGGCAGGAGGTCAAACTTCAGATAGAAGCCGTTCCCCGTTACAGCCAGGTCAACCTGTATCAGGAAAACGGCAAGCCTGAAAAACGAGAGCAATTCTTAAAAGAACCGGCTATGGACCAAACCCTGCAATTGGGTAAACTTAACGGCAAGGAAGCGGCATTGGAAGAGAGTCGAGGATTGGGCAGGTAAGCTAAAAAGCATAATTTTGAGTGCTTTAAAAAAAACATCTGTTCATATTTATCATTTATAAAAAAATAATTATCATGGAAAAATTCAAAGCATTGCAGGATTTAATAGCTGTAACAGAAAGAGATGCTTCGGCGTTTTATAACAAGGGCAACAAAGCGGCTGGAACAAGATTAAGAAACGCCATGCAAAAATCAAAAGTGGCTGCAACGGAAATCAGGGCAGAGGTGACAGCTATTAAAAACAAGGAGAAATAAAAATAATTTTTCTTGATATCAAATATATAGACCGTATCAAAATAAAAATGATACGGTCTATATATATAAAATCCTTTTTCATTTGATGTTTACTTTCTTGTGTTTCATCCTTGATTTTGGTGATATTTTCATTACCATATCCTTTTTTAACTTTTTCCATAAGCTGTCCCGGTTTACGCAATCTCAATGAATAACCTTCGTTTTGTGGAATGAAATCAAGCAATACTCCCATAGGTTAACCTTTGATACAGGATATTGTTGAAAAGGGTGGGTGGGTGGTAGTCTTTTATCGACATGCAATTACGCTTGGCAACCTTATTAACATCTAAAGGAATAAAGCATAGCGGCTTTTTCTGCTTAATAAAAAAGGAAATCTTTGAAATTGGGTGAATTATTATTGAATATGTGCGAAGGAAATTTTAGAATTTCAGATTAAACAATATTATTAATATGAAAATAATTTTAATTTGACTTAAAGTCATTTTCAATATACACAAATGTATCCCTATTTTTACACAAATGTATCCCCTGTTTTAATATTAATAATACCTTTCATATATCTATTTCTTATAGATTTGCGATGTAAAAATCAATGACTGTTTTAATATTAACGACGAATAAAATACATCGTATCAATATTAACTGTCATGAAAATCGAGTTTTCTTACACTGGCCCATTACATATTTAATTATAACTGTTATATATCTTTAATTTAAAAAAAGATATATAATCAGCAATGGATTAATCTGTTAATAAAAACATTTTTTAATTATTAGCAACACTGTCTTTATAAATAAAGAGGCTAAATAATTAGCGCAAATGGCTTTACTGGTCATCTCTAAAAATTTTTGAACTATTGATACGATTTATTAATGACACCCTTTAAAAAAGACCTTGCAAAAAAGGCTTTATATTTAATTTTATTATTTACAATCGCCTCATCATTATATTGCAGTGACATTTTTATTTATAGGTCTCTTACTCCTTTTTTCTCTTATCTAGTCGGAATTTCAGCTTTTTTAATATATGCAGGTTTATTAATTGCAGTCGCGACGACTAATCGTCAGTTATACCTATCAAGGGCAATGTTTTTAACTATCCTTCTCGGGCTATATATATTTATACATGGCTTAATCTTATCTCCAATAGTGTTTTCCTATACATACTACCTTATAGCTAATTGTAGCTTGTTGATATCAATGTCCGTTATAATAATTATTATACGACCGAATTTCCAACTAATTTTCAAGCTAATAATCATTGCAGCTTTTTTCCAATCAGGTATTTGTTTTCTACAATACCTAGGGGTAATTAAAAGCTTAAATAGCTTTTTCGAAGTAACTGGAACCTGGGAAAACCCAAATGTAACGGCAATGTTTATTGCAATGGCTGTTCCCTGTACATTCGCTTTGTTTAATGATAAAAGGCGTTATTTTCAAAAAGCAACCTTATTTATTTTGTTGCTATTTATAAGTACGCTGTTCATTTTAAAATGCCGTACCGCTATTATAGGTGCTATAACTGGCGTAATTATAATAGCTAACAGCAAGTATCAACTTCTTCAAAAAGCAAAAATCAAACAAAACAGAACAAGTACAATATTAATTGCCAGTATTCTACTTGCTTTTATAATCCCAGTTATCAATCACGCTTACCTGGCAAAAAAAGCTTCTGCGGATGGAAGAAAATTAGTTTGGAAAATATCTTCAGGAATGGTTGTGCATAAGCCTTTGTTTGGCTATGGCTATGGCTCATTTGAATGAAACTATAATCTATTTCAATCAAGGTATTTTAAAGAGGAAAATGGAACTCCCGATGAAATTCACAATGCGGATTTTGTTAGAATGGGATATAATGAACTTATACAAAACGCGGTAGAAGGTGGATTGGTGGGCTTAATATTATGGATAGGCTTTTTGATATCATTATTAGTTACACCCTTAAAAAATAACAAGCCACGGTCATCTCATAAAAACACGGAAGCGTATGAATACGTCATCATTGCTTATGCAGGTGTTGTGGTTTTCATCGTGATGTCTCTGCTTAATTTTACGATACAGGCAATACCAGTAATGTGCTTGTTCATAGTTTACGCTTCAATCTTATCTGTTAGTTCGCCCGATATGTCTTTTAACTTTAAATCAAAAGGTATTGCACTCCAAAAGATTGTATTTGTTAAAAGTCAAACGGTTACGACCAAGTGGATATATAGCATCTGCTTTATTATGGTTGGTATAGTTAGTATGTATAAAACGGTACTATTTATTCAAGACAATATAATGAATAAAAGGGCGGCCCTATTTACCAAACAAGGAAATTATCGGGCATCATTAAATATTTTGGCAACTTTATCGCCGCACTTGGATTCCTATGAAAGTTATTGGACTAACTACGGAAATACCCTGTTTGCAAATGGAGAATACAGCAAAGCGATTGAGAAATATAATAAGGCTAAACTACTGACTTCCAATCCAATAAATTATACAAAGCTAGCGCAGTGTTACGAAAAAGTTGGAGAATATAAGTATGCGCAAGAAAATTTTCTTATTGCAGAATATATAGAACCAAATCACCTTACGCCAAGGTTTGCTTTGATGAATCTCTATTTAAAAACAAATGATACCGTAAAATCAGTTATTGAAGCACAAAAAATTATGGATATAGTCCCTAAAATCCAATCTGATGAAACTCGGTTTTACAAATATCAGGCGAATATTTTATTGAAAAAACGAGGAGTGTTTGATAAAGAAAGCCTGCCTAAAAAATGGCCCTTAACTAAGTCGATTTATTTCCCACATAAAAATATATGAACAAACAAATACTTTATTTACTGTTTTTTTTACCTTTTTTAGGCTTTACTCAAAACTATACAGCCTATCCTGCTGCAATCAAAACTGTTTTAGCTAAAGCAGGTAAAAACCGGGGAGAGCTTGAGAAAACCATTTTTTATTGTAAAAAAACGGGAGATCCCTTAAAGTTAAAAGCAGCCTATTTTTTGATCGCTAACATGGACAGCCATTTTTCTATGGATTATTATTGGGAAGATAAGTCTGGTAAGCGTATCCCTTTTAATGAATTAAACTATCCTGATTTAAATAAAGCGGTTGCCGCATTCCAGAAAATTAAAGCAAATCATCCCGGCTTACGGCCTCATCCGGTTACCAGCAGCGATATCGCTAACATTAAAGCTGAATATCTGATCAAAAATATTGATGACGCCTTTCAGGAATGGCGAAGTTCACCCCATTACAAAAATATTTCTTTTAATAATTTTTGCGAATATATACTTCCATATAGGGTAAGTACCGAGCCCTTACAACCTTGGCGTACCGCATATAATAAAGAGTTTAATTGGGTTAACGACAAATATAAAACAGGTGGGCTGGTACCGGCTTTGTCTTATGTTTCCACCGATTTCAAGAATTGGTTTACTAATACGTTTTCCTGGCAAAGCAGTAAAGAACCTCTACCCCGTTTAGGGGCTTCACAATTATTGTTTAGAAAAAAAGGGCCATGCGAGGATATTGCCGATCTAGTAGTTTTTACTATGCGTTCACAAGGCATTCCTGCTGCAGTAGATTATGTACCGTTTTGGGCCACAGCTACGGCCAGTCATTTTATGAATAGTGTTTTTGACGGCCAAATGCATCCAATTTCCCTTGACGTAGCTGGCTACCCCGCTGTTAATAATGTACTCGCCCGTGAGCCGTCCAAAGTGCTTAGGCTTACCTATAGTAAACAACCAGGAACTATAGCAGAGAAAGAGAAATTAAAAAATATACCGCCCGGGTTCCTAAGAGTGAATACCTATTTAGATGTAACAGACCATTTTTGGAAATCTGGAGATTTGAATTGTAAACTCTTTCCTATGGTCAATCAGCCTAAATACGCTTATGTATGTGTATTTAATGGACTGGGATGGAGGCCTACATGGTGGGCAACGATCATTAACAACGCTGCCTCTTTCAAAAACATGCCCAAAGGGGTAGTTTTTCTTCCTGTCTATTATGTCAACGGCTCAATTAAGCCAGCCGGTTATCCGGTAGCGGAAGGTTACCATCATGAATTAGTACTTACGCCAGATACGGTTCATAAAGGAATAATTAGTATAAAAGAAGACCCTAAATACCTGGTTTACCAGTCAGGCAAAAGTTATAAATTATTTTATTGGAACAATACTTGGAAATTGCTGGGAAAAAGAATAGCCGCTATCAATTCCCACGAACTTTTATTTACAAATGTACCGCGTAATGCGCTGTATCTCTTAGTGCCGGAATATTCTGAGAAAAAAGAAAGACCATTTATGGTAATGGATGATGGAAAAGTTATTTGGTGGTAATAAAAAAAATAAAAATAGATTAATTCAACATGAAACATCCCATTAAAAAAGCACTAATCGTCGGTTTGTTTTTTTCGGTATCTGCAAAGGCACAAATAGCACCCGAAATTATTAAGAAATATCCTGCCCACATACTTGTTCAAATTCAACATGTGACTAGCCGGGTAAGTTTGCCTCTTGACCAGCAAGAGAAGTTAGCCCAATATTATACCCTTGAGGATGGTTTAGCAGAAGCTAAAAAAGCCCAGGGAGGATCTTTAGAAGAGATTGATAAGTTTTATTCATTAGACATTCGGCAATTATCTAAACTTTTGACGCCTCTACAATTGAATGATTATAATACAGCGGAGCTCAGTAATAATACTTCTGAATTGGCTAAAGCATTGAAATACAGAAAAGAGCTCCAATTAAGCAAAACACAGGTTAATGAACTTTTAACACGGGTTTCTAACGATAAAACGGTTAGCCCTCCCGATCTTACTTTATCTAAATCAATTGAATTTAACAGCTTAAAAGAGGTTCTAAGTAAAGATCAATTTCAGTTCTATTTTAAAGTCATTAATAAAGACAAGGCATTAACCGTGGCTCAAGATAACTGGATACAATTAAAAAAGTTTAACCTGGTTCAGAACAGCGATAGTGCAAAGATAACAGATGAGCTGTTCAAACACCTATTTGATCAATATACGGGTATAGATCAAATAAACTACAGCCGTCCAAAAGCTACAGATTCGGTTGCGCGGTTCTATACCTTGTTCAGGCCTTATATACTATGGAAATTGGATGCCTATAGAAATACGCTGCCGTGGTGGGTATGGGGGCAAACTGGTAGAATTATTGAGCTGCGAAAAGAATTAAATTTAACCAATATTCAGGTTGATAGCCTTTTATACAATAACATCAACCTTGAAAAGCAAAAATGGAATAGCCCATCCCGGTATTCTAATGAGTTTATAAATAATTGGCCAGCCCAAATTGCATCCATATTAAGGGTTCTTAATGCGGAACAATATAACAGGTTCCTGGAAATCAAAAACTATAATCACTCTCTATTTAATGCAGACAATGATTGGCTTGCCTTAAAAAAGGCAGGCCTTATACTCCCGGAAACTGATACCATCAAGGTGATGGCCGAAAATCAAAAGTATGAATTAAGATGGCTGGTTGCTAATGAAAGGGTTAATAACAACAGATCCCAACAAAACTTATTTGCTAAACAAGCGATAGAAAATAACAAGCCGCAGCTACTCAAAAAACTTGACGCAGTTAATAATGAAACCGCGGTTAATAAAAACCTTAAGGAGTCGTTTGCCTGGTAAAATCTTCTAAACAATTAATCACAATAACTATGAAAAAACTATTAATTTTAGTACTTACTTTAAGTAGCTTAACTGCCTTCTCCCGATCCGGGTTAGACAGTACAAGAATGGAACTCTATAGGGCGCGGAATATGGCCAATCCGAAAAGCCCTATTTATAAACCACAGAAAGCGTTTGAAATTTTTAACCGGCTTGCATTACAAGGCAATCCAGAAGCTATGAATGGGCTTGGAATGTTGTACAACCAGGGTATTGGCATAACCGTCAATGCCCAACTAGCCCTAACTTGGTTCGAAAAATCTGTAAAAGGTGGCTATGCCAAGGCTTATTATAATCTGGCAATGATGTATAAAACCGGTATGGGTACCAATCAGGATCTGGTCAAGGCCTATGATGTATTTAAAAAAGGGGCTGCTTTAAATGATCCATACAGTATATATGGAGAAGGGTTTATGTTATACAAGGGCCTGGGTTGTATGCAAAATTACGTTCAAGCCGTTAACTTGTTTAAGAGGGGGTCTGCCAAGAACGATCTGGGTAACATGTATATGCTGGGGCTCTGCTATCGAAATGGGTACGGGGTTGCAGTAAATTTGGATAGTGCAAAATATTGGTTAACTAAATCATCTAAATTAGGATATTGGCGGGCAACTGATGAATTAGCAGCACCGAAGCCGGAAAATTTAAATATTCAGGAATTGCCATACATACAGCCTTCAGCTAAAGGAACGACAAACCTCAAATCGGGGTTTAAAATAGTTAAACACTACTTGCCAGCGGGTGATATTGACGGAAGTTATACTGGTTATGCTATAAAATTTGATTGGAGCGGTAAATTTATTATCGCGAAGGAAGAAATAACGCTTAATTTAAAATATAAGCATAAAGTATTAACAGGTGAATGGAATGAAACAAATGGCTTATCTGTTGCATTAACCGGAAAGACAACTGATAGTGCCGTTGTGTTTAACAATAGCTCTGTTATTAAAACAGATCATTATAACCAACGGGCCCCCAATAATTTAGAATTTAAAGATGCCCGGCTTTCTCTTACTAAAAGCCATGATACCGTTTTTATTACCGGGAACATGCGGCTCTATTCCACTTTACATAAAGAGCCTGAAAAACCGGAGTTTATCATGCTGATTAGAAAAGGCAAGAAATATGCTGACGAGCATAATAAGGACGACCTGAATAAAGATGATACCCGATCACCCGTTTCAAAGACGGACTCGGTACATTTTGTGGCATACCCCAATCCATTTTCAGGGCCGTTGCAACTCCGTTACACGCTAAAAAAGGCTTGCCGAGTTAATATCATTATATCTGATCTGCTTAATGGAAAAATCGTTTACCGTAGTAATCCTGAGCAACTCAATGAAGGCGATCATACCAATAGCATTGAGTTTAATGCTTCGCCGGGTAATTACGTGGTCACACTTAATTATGGCAACAAAATTAAATCGGCAATAGTATTTAAACAATAAATCTAACTCAAAATGAAAAAGATACTTTTATTTTTGCTTTTTTTCTTTGGGCTAGTGCCTTTTCTAAAAAAAGGGTTATTAACCATTCAAATTACAGGTAGTGCATATGCACAAACTACTGGAGAGGAAAGCCCTCCCGATAGCCATAACCCGTGTGATCCCTCTTCTGTTAACTACGATATTACAGTCTGCAATGGGGGTAGTACAGTAGGGCAAATACCAAATGGAGATTTCAATAACATGCTTGATACTGCAAACATGTATGGTTTTTATGTAGATGTAGTTGAAACTTTTCCTGGTAACCCTAATATTCCTCTTACAGTAGTGATTACTGCTCCAAATGGAGATGAAGCAACTTATATATCACAAGATCCAATTGATGATTATAATGGCGATGGGGTTTATTGGGTTGAGATAGCTTTTGTACCAGGTGAAGGCCCCCCCCCCGTAGGACAAGTAGCAGAGCCTCCAACTATTGGTTCATCTCCTGATTTATTCGTTTCAATTCCAGATGTAAGTTTCCCCAATATTGCAATAACAGAGCCACAGACTCTACCTTATGTAAATGTATTACCAGACCCACCAGTTGGGGCACCAGTTACGCCGCCAGTTGCGCCACCAACTACGGCAGTTGTTTCTAATTTTAATAAATATATTGGTTTGATATTATTGAATGAAGGCGGATGGGTTGATGATCCTGATGATGCAGGAGGTAAAACGAATAAAGGCATAACATTTAACTCATTCCAATTATTTGCTCAACGGGATTTAGGGATTGCCCCTACCGAGCAAAATTTAAGAAACCTAACTAAAGCTCAAGCTTCTGCAATTTATCAAGCTGAATATTGGGATAAAATCCATCTTGACGATGTCAATAATGCTAGTTTGTCATATGCAATATTCGATTTCTACGTTAATTCAGGCAGTAATGCCGTAAAATCATTGCAAAGAGCTATCAATTCTCTACTCCCTGCAACCGGCCCAATTACAGTTAACGGTATACTTGGAACTCAAACAATAAATGCAATGAACGGTGAAGATGCTGGTCAATTATTTAATGCATTTCAGCAGAATCGATACCAATTTTATTTAAACATAATAGCTAGAAAACCTTCTCAAATTAAATTTAAAAAAAGTTGGTTTAATAGAACACAAAGAATTATCTTTCATAAATAATTAAGAAAATGACAAATAATTTAATTTTAACATTTATTACTACTTCGTTTCTTATACTCTCTGGTGATGTTAAAAATAAGACTCATCCTAAATATAATATAGAAGTAAGTAAATCTTTAACGATTTCAAAAGCAAAAAAGTTAATATCCACTCCATTTGAGGGAGAATGGAATTGGGAGAAAAACAACGACACAAAAAGTTTTTCTTTAACAATTAAGCAAGATACTAGCAATAATTTAATAGGAACATATTGCTATATTCTTAAAAATGGAGATAAAGTAGATTGTCCAGATGGAAATCAAATATCATTTAAGTTAGCTATTCCAAGTGGTAATTCTTTTTCTACGGTTTTTGCATCGTCTTACAGTCAACAATTAGGAAATGTTACAATAACATTTGATGGCACTAATCTTATTTGGCAGGTAACTCAAGTACCAGGAGGGGAATATTATTGCCCATTAAATGCCAAATTGATCAAAGAATAGATGGAATTATATTGAGTACTATATTATTATGCTTTAAGAATGTGGGAAATTCTTAAAGCATAAAATAACTATTTGACTTAGGTTAAGTCAGTTCGTATCAATTTTAATGCGATTTTTTAATACTTTAATTTTTTTTGTTAATTTACCTAAAAACTAAATATAAAAATGAAACGACTTATTATTAAAATTTTCTTTATTGTAATTTCTATATCTAATGTTGAAGCTAGGAATATCAATTTAACTGCTTCTAACAGTATTGCAAAAGAAAAAATCAGATCATTGCAAAACGCAAAACCCTCCTATGTGGGTTTATGGGGATGGGAAAAAGATACTGAAACTATAAACTTTAGTTTAACTTTAAAAAGAGTAGGGGCAAATCTAGTTGGTACATATTGTTATGCAGCAGATAACGGTGATACGGCAGACTGTCCTACTGATGAAAAGGTTTCGTTTACGATTCCGTATCCATCTAAAAACGTCTTTACTACAGCATTTACATCAAATAACACTCCAAACAAGGGAATTGTAAAAATTTCAATTGTTGGGAAAGATTTGATTTGGGAAATTATTAAGAAACCTGTAGGGAAGTACTTATGCCCTACACGCGCAAAATTAATTAGAAATAAGGTTGAATAAGTATTCTTAAAATTGAATTACCTTTTTGTATAAACATCAACCCCTATTTCTTGACTACGGAGTTTGACTATGGTAGGCAGGATTGATTATTACAATGATGCAACGTAAGGCGCCTATCGGTGTGTGCTCGACACTGACTTATTATTTTTCTACTGCCCAAGGTGTAGACCTTGGGCAGTAACTTTTTAAAATACTGTATCAATTTAGTTGCATTATTGTGTTTGATTTTGCAACTAAATTAATTTATATTAAATGAGAGTTTATATATTATTATCGGAAACGATACGGGCCTTTTTTATATTAAACGTAGTTGGACTCATTTTTCGTGGATCAGATAAAGGGTATACTTTCGGTTACCCTTTGTATATTTTTCATGATCCATTAAGTAAAACTGGTATTTTTTCTAGCCAAATACACAAGGTTATACTTTTTAATGCTTTAATAGATATAATATGTAGTGTATTGATTGGTTTATCAATTATTAAATTCTTTTATAAAAATGAAGATACATTAAGTAAAAAGCTTAATTTAAAAGATACTGCAAACATGCATTAAATATTATAAATAAACTTGACAATACAGATTAGCAGCTGTTTATATTCGGATCTTATACTTATTATCAATACCAAAGAAGATTACGGTATTTTATTTGGCTTTACGTAATATTAACTGCTCGAAATTTAGCAGCTTTTATATAAAAAAATCAATTTATCTTCATGAAAAATCACATTCTGTTTCTAGTAGTGTTTATAACACTTAACTTACCCCATAATTTAAGGGGTCAAACTACAAATACTGTACTCTCCAAACCCGCAAATAAAGATGTTCCACATTACGATGTCTTTGCGCAGTTCCCAGATGGTGATTATGAAACTTACATAATTAATCATGTGAAATTTCCACGAAATTTCAATAGGGAAGGAACGGGATTATTCTCTTTCATAATTAAAGTAGATTCTTTAGGAAATACATTTGTTGATAAGCTTTCTTTTAAAATATCACCAGAGATAGATCAGGCATTTATTGACGTAGTTAATAAATCACCTAAATGGAAACCAGCAACCTTGAGTGGAAAACCAGTCAGTATTTTTCTCGGTTTAGGTTTTGATGTGGATTTTGATAAGTCCACAGGTATTGTGAAAGCAAGGATACGTCATTTTTCTAAAGGCCCACATCCGGTTACAGATAACTCCATATTTACTTCCGTAGAAGTTCCCCCACAATTTCCAGGAGGTAAGCAAGCGTTTAATGATTTTATTGATAACAACATACATACCCCACAAACTGTTAAAGGATTGGTTTTTATACGTTTTGTAGTGGAAAAGGATGGTACTCTCACAAATTTTAGTGTAATACGTGCTCCATCCGACGAAACTGGCAAGGAAGCTAAACGCCTTTTAAGTATATCCCCTAAATGGATACCTGGTATGCAAAATGGGCAACCCGTAAGAGTTGCATATACAGCGCCAATTTACTTTAAATAAACATTGGCTCAGGGTTAGAAAAAAAGTATCATGATGTAAAGGGTGATAACGTTTTGGATAACGTATCTTTTCAACATGCTAAAAGCGGGTCAGCGGTAAACACGCAACATCGGTATCGTAAGAAGCCGTTATAAAAAAGCAATGGTTCCACCACCCATGTACATATACCAAAGACGGATAAAAACATTAAAAAAACAATACGAAAAAATAGCAAAAGTTCCGCTATCGAACCGGTGATTAAACATTTAAGAACAGATTACCGGTTATGCCGTACTTTTTTAAAAGGAATATTGGCCGAGGAAATGAACTTCAAATGAATCATGAACCTAGGTGGACGGAGGCTGCTAATCATTGTGGAAAACGCAGCCATGTTGTTGATATATTTGTGCTCAGATTTCTTTTCCCTTAATTTTTAAAAACTGACTTTTTGAGGGACGGCTAAATGCTCAGCTTATTAGGGATATTGGAGGTTTATTTACTTAAATAACGTGAGTTCGGTTTAAGCGGCTAAAAATAATTGATTATCGTTAGTTTCAAAAACGATATTTAAAGACGGTTTTTTCGGGAAGAAATGATAAGCGCATAGCACACCCATCGTATTCATTAAGAAATTGTTTACAGACCGATGCCTTGTATGCTGAAGTTTGCAAATATTTTTCAGTTCATCGTTCACACATTCGATTATCGCTCTTTTTCTAAGCATGATCTTATCTGCCTGGGAGATATTAAAGTCCTTCATATTTTTGCGTGGTTTGGTAATCATCTGGATACCGTTACCCCATAGTAGATCAGCCAAGGCCTTTGATATATAGCCTTTATCGCCGAATAATTTGCCGAATATCTGTTCGGTCATTGAGGTCATCAGTTTCACATTCCTATCGTCAACATTACCTTTGGTTAGGTAAAAAGACAATATTTCACCTTTATCGTTAATGATCAGATGCAGTTTAAAGCCATAAAACCAGCCAAGCGAACATTGGCCCCTTTCTGCTACCGAAGCAAATACCTTATGGTTATGGATGCGCCTGTTATGGCATACTTTGATGTGGGTTGAATCGATAAAGTTTATACCTCGTGATTGTCCCAAGCACTTGGTTTTCAGGAACAGCATCATTGGTACAGCTACTCTTTGTTGTAATTCTACAAATCGGTTATAAGATACCAAACCCGGGAAATGACTCTTGTGGTAAGCACACATGTAGCCAAGATAAAAGTGCTTCAGGTTAGTGAAATGGCCACTATGAAAAGCGATCAGAATAGCGATAATCTCGCTGTCTGCAAGTGACGCTTTTCTGTTTCTGGTCTTATAACTACCTGCCTCAAGCTGATGTTTGGCTATTTCAGTTTCAAATTCTTTGCAGAAATCATCCACTTTAACGAAAATTTC
>JANXTT010000070.1 GCA_025352225.1 Mucilaginibacter sp.
CAACACCTACAAGTATTGGGTTATCACCTAAAGTGCCGGTATATATTACTTATATTACCTGCTGGGTTGACGAGAATGGAACCCTACAATTCCGGCATGATGTATACGGCTTAGATATTGTTTTATATGCACATATGCAGAAGTTTGCTACTGTTTAAAGATAGCACGCGTTCTAAGATCAGGCCTTTAAAAAAGAAGATATCCCCAAAAGGTATCTTCTTTTTTTTACCTTTATTAAATTATTGGCTTAATTAAAAATGGATACCGGCTTTTTTAATCATATACTATTTGGCAACTCCATTAAAGCCTACTTGTTATTCTTCGGCATAATTTTATTATGCATTTTATTAAAAAAAATCTTTTCGCGCCTGTTCAGCAAATTATTGCTACTCCTGTTCGGCCGGTTTGGGAAAGAGGTTAACGCAGCCATATTTGTTGATCTGCTGATAAAACCCCTGGAGTTATTTATCAGTTTATGGCTAATCTATGTCGCGATAAACCAACTTAACTATCCGCTCAACGAAACTATTTTTATGCGGAAGACCGTTGTTAATAAGATTGAACTCATTAACAGTATCACTATTATTCAAGTGGTTGACAAGCTCTTCCTCAGCCTGATTATCATTTCTTTTTTTTGGATAGCGTTACGAATTATTGATTTTATCGGCCATGTTTTTGCTTACCGGGCATCGTTAACCGGATCAAAAGAAGATGATCAACTGGTACAATTTGTAAAAGAACTGGTAAAAATAATAACAGTAACCATTGCCTTTTTTGTGGCATTAGGTTATGTACTTGAGATCAATGTATTAACCCTGATAACAGGCTTAGGCATCGGCGGTATAGCCATTGCTTTAGCAGCCAAGGAGAGCCTGGAGAATTTGCTTGGTTCGTTTACCATATTTGTGGATAAGCCTTTTGTAGTAGGCGATTTTGTTAAAGTGAACGGAATTGAAGGGACTGTTGAAAAAGTAGGCTTCCGGAGTACCCGTATCCGTACAGCTGAAAAGAGCCTGGTTACCATGCCCAATAAAAAAATGATAGATACGCCTTTAGAAAACATGACTGTACGCAACTATCGCCGCATTAAATTTAACATAGGGCTAACGTATAACACTCCGGTAGAAGAAATCAAAAACATTACTCAAAAAATTACCGACTACATCAATACGCACAAAAAAACCAGCAACGATGCCATTGTGACTTTTGAAAACTTCGGCACTTCGTCTTTGGATTTGCAGGTTTTGTATTTTATTGAAATGATGGAATATAATCCCTACCTCAAAGTAAAGGAGGAGATCAATTTTAAAATCATCGAGATTGTGCAGCAAAGCCAGGGCAATTTTGCATTCCCTACTCAAATGGTTATTCATCATAATGCCATTTCGGATCAAGCCAAAATTGGTTGATTGGTAAAAACCACTTACCCCTTCCCGCCTAAACCTAAAAACCCTTTGCGTTTCTTCTTGGTAGTGGTATCCTGCACGCCATTAGCTTTGTTTACAGAGTCCTTTTTGGCCTGCTGTGCCTTGGCTTTCTTTTTAAAGAAGCCCTTTAACAGGAAGTTGCTTTGAGCCGCTTTAAGGTCTTCATTTAATGTGCCCGTGCTTGTTTTAACCGACGACATTGTTTTTTTAGCTTCCCTTACGGTTTTCTCCATATCCTTAGCCATAGTATTGTTATTTAATAAGCGGCCAATGCTGCCTTTGCCATTATTTATCTTGGCTACAATTTCTGACAGGTCGCCTGTAAGCGATGCCGCGTTATCAATTATTTTGGTTGCTTTAGCAATAATTTTATCCGTATTTATTGGAGGCACAGTATTTAACTCTTGTCCGTTTTGTGCTATTTGCTGGCTGGTTGCTCCTCCCGGAGCAATATTTATCAGTTTATCGCCAATAAAACCATCGCTTCCTATAGCCAGTTTTGCATCAGTTTTTACAAATTTTTGAACCTTTTGATTAAGCGTAACATCTACCCTCGCTGTCGAATCTGTAATTAATTCTATACTCTGCACAACTCCAACATTAATACCGGCCAAACGGACGTTGTTACCCACCTGCAAACCACCCACGTTTTTAAATACACCATGAATAGTATAGGTTGAAGAAAAGAGGTTTTTTTGGCTCCCTATTAAAAATATAGCAACAAAAAGGATTAATATCCCTACCAGGGTAAATATTCCTATCGTTAGCTTCTGCCCGCTTGTGGTTTTCATATTATTTATTTAAAAAATGATCTTATAAATTCTTTATCCGATTTTTCCAGTTCCTGGTAAGTTCCTTCGGCAACAAACTCTCCATCGTTTAATACTATCAGCCTATCGGATGTAATTTTGGCACATTCCATATCATGCGTAATAATTATTGATGATGTTTTATACTTCTTCTGCATTTCCAGTATCAGTTCACTAATTTCGCGGGAGGTTATAGGGTCCAAGCCGGTAGTGGGTTCATCATACAACATGATCTCCGGCTTAAGGATCAATGTTCTGGCCAACCCAACACGCTTGCGCATACCGCCCGAAAGATCTGATGGCATTTTATCTATAGCGTCTTTTAAACCAACGCTACTCAATACCTCTTCAACCCTTTTATCAAGGTCCTGCTGGTCATGTATCTTAAGCACTCGGGTTAATGGAAATTCCAGGTTCTCACGCACGCTCATCGAATCGTACAATGCACCGCTTTGAAACAAGAACCCTACTTTGGTACGCAAGGTTTTTAATTGCTTCTCATCCATATTTGCAACCTCATCACCAAACACTTTTAATGAGCCTTCATCCGGCGTTAACATGCCTACTATCCCTTTTATAGCAACCGATTTGCCCTGACCCGATCTGCCCAGTATCACCAGATTCTCGCCCCGTTTTAGGGTGAGGCTAACTTTTTTTAATACTACCTTACTTCCAAAAGCTTTTTTAATGTCTTTTAGTTCCACTACAACTTCATCAGTTTTAGTTTCGGATGCTTTTTGAGGCTGCTTAATATCTTGTTTAATCTCTTCCATATTAATAAAAAAGCAATTGAGTTATCTGAACAGCAACCACGTCCAAAAAGAAAATCCATAACGACGCGCTCACCACGGCAGAGTTTGCCGCGATACCCACACTTTCTGTTCCTTTATTGGAGTTATATCCTTTATAGCAGCCTATAAAACCAACCGCGAAACCGAAAAACACAGTTTTGATGATGGCGGGCAATAAATCTGTAAAGCCTACCGAGTTAACACATTTATTGAAATAAAGCATCCAACTCATATGGTCGGACAGGTTAACGGCCAAAAATCCGCCAAACAAACCCAGCACATCGCCCATAAGGGTCAATAGAGGAATCATAAGGGTAGTTGCTAAAATACGCGTTACAACCAGGTATTGCATTGGATTTGCACCAGATACTTCCATAGCATCTATTTGCTCAGTAACCTTCATACTGCCTAACTCCGCCCCTATACCCGATGATATTTTACCAGCGCAAATAATAGCTGTAATTACTGGCCCTATCTCCCTGATAATGGATACACAAACCATTAGCGGCAACATACTGTTGGCCCCAAATTTTACCAGCGTGGGCCGCGATTGCAAAGTCAATACCACCCCCATTATAAAGGATGTTATGCCAACAAGGGTAAACGACTTGTATCCGATTTCGTAACATTGGCGAACAAACTCAGACCATTCAAACCCTCCCGAAAAAAGGTTTCTAAAAAATCCTGAAAGGAAGCTAACCTGTTCTCCAGTTTCCTCCAACCACTTTTTCCACCAGGGGATTTCTTGTTCTGCTACTTCTGCCATTATATTAGGTTATTACACGTTATAACAAACAAAAAACGATTTGTTTTCTATACATATAACATTTTTCTGTTGGCGCATCTTTTTACATTTCAATTTTCCCCAAAAAAGCCCTTTTCTATATTGGAATAACCTTTAATATTTTACTTTTTTCCAGAAATACCTAAGCAACCACCTTGTGATTTATTTAATGGTTTCGAAATCAATCCTCATATTAATAAACAGCCAGAAATCTTTAGGTTAACTACTCCTCATCAAAAACCGTATTTATTCCAGCCTCCGTCTTTAGCTTAAGCTGATTTTTTGTTACACTTGTAATACTATTCTTCACAACGAATGAAAAAAGATATTTATGATAAATCGATTAAGACCGGCGAATTGCAATTGGTTGGCATCTGGGCTAATTTAACTCACTATGGAATTGTCGGATTTGTGCTTATTGTGCCCACAATGCTTTTGTGTTTTCATCTGATAGATTATTTGCAACACAAACCGTCCTTTTATCAAAAAGACGAATTGCGTTATATAGTTATTCCTCCTATTTTGGCAGGCATTCTGTATTTAATTCAAAAGGCCCGATTAAAATTTAGTATAGTTAAAACAAGCTTAAACCATACCCAATTGAAACAAATACTTATTGAATTAGCGGAAACTTGTAAATGGGTATTTATCTCAAACACACCAGATTCATCTATTGCCATAACCAATCCTGGTTTTTTTTCAGGAAGTTGGGGCGAGCAAATCACCATCTTATTTTATCAAGATACGGTTTATGTAAATAGCATATGCGACCCCAATAAGCATTCATCTCTAGTTTCGTGGGGGCGCAACAGAAAGAATGAACAAACTTTTATCAATAAAATAAAAGAAGCTGATGGCAAATTAACCCTTACACCAAAGTAAATGATACAAGGCCTAAAATTGATGTCCCGTCTATTTAAAGAAACAAAACCTGGGCCTATATATTAATTAT
This sequence comes from Mucilaginibacter sp., assembly GCA_025352225.1. Taxonomy (GTDB): domain Bacteria; phylum Bacteroidota; class Bacteroidia; order Sphingobacteriales; family Sphingobacteriaceae; genus Mucilaginibacter. The sequence continues at coordinate 4,764 of JANXTT010000070.1, forward strand.
GTCCATTAAGCCTTATTCCATTGGTATTTCAATAATCAATAAGCGTGTATGGGCTTTAGTTTCAATTTTAAATAGCGCTGTTCCAGATATCCCCAGGGCATCTCTCTTGTTTAATTTTGTGCCATCTATTTCAATTTCGCCCTCAATAACAAATACATATGCGCCGTTACCTTGAGTTTTAATATCATAATCCACTTGTTTCCCGGCATCAAACTCGCCCATTGTAAATCGTGAATCCTGATTTATCCACAAGCTATCTGATGATTTTTCAGGCGAAATCAATGTTGTCAATTGATTTGGTTTAATAGCATCGGTAAAACTTTTCTGATCATACCGGGGTTCAATATCTCTCACTTTAGGGAAAACCCATATCTGTAATAAATTAACCTCCTCGCTGTTAGACGGATTATATTCTGAATGACGAATACCGGTACCCGCCGACATCACCTGCACTTCGCCAGCATGTATCAACCCTTTGTTACCCATGCTATCCTTATGCTCCAACTGGCCATCCAATATAATGGTAATAATTTCCATGTTATCATGCGGATGCATTCCAAACCCCATTGATGGCGATACATAATCGTCATTCACTACACGCAAAGCACCAAAATGCACCTTGGCAGGGTCGTAAAATTCCCCGAAACTAAATGAATGCCAGCTCTTTAACCATCCTAAATTATTGTACCCGCGCGCATCGGCCGGATGTAATACTTTTTCCATGTTTTGATTTCTTATTTAGATACGTGTTTAAACACACAATATTTATTCCATAATTTATATTTCCGTACTTTTGCAGAAATTTTTGTTGATTAATGGCAAATAAAGCAATTGTAGTTGGGGCAAGCGGACTAATTGGCAGTGAATTGCTGAAAATTTTGCTGCAACAACCTCATTACGATGAAGTTTTAATATTAGTTAGAAAATCAATTGCTGTTAATCACCCTAAGTTAGTGCAATTAATTATTGATTTTGATAATCTTGATAAATTCGCAGATAGCATAACCGGGGATGCCTTGTTTTGTTGTTTGGGCTCAACGCGCAAAAAAACGCCCGATATAAATGCCTATTATAAAATCGATCATGATTACCCGGTTAAATTAGCTCAGATAGCTTTAAACAATAATATCCCCCAATATCATTTGGTGTCTGCTTTAGGGGCATCAAGCAAGGGGGCTAATTTTTATACTAAACTAAAAGGAGAAACGGAGGAAGACATAAAAAACATTCATTTAAAAACGTTGCATATCTACCAACCATCTCTGTTAACGGGTAACAGAAAAGAGTATCGGTTTTTCGAACGAATATCAATAAGCCTTATGCGGATAATTGATCCATTATTATTAGGCAAACTAAAAAAATACAGGAGCATCCCTGCAGCAACTGTTGCATCGGCCATGTTTAAACAATCTATACATAACCAGGAAGGCATATTTATACATCCTTCTGATAAAATAACAGAACTAAAGTGAGTACGTACATTTCAGCAGAAAATCTTGGCCATTCGTTTAACGATACATGGCTTTTCCGCCAGTTAACATTTGGCATTAACCGCGGCCGCCGTGTGGCCCTTGTAGGCGTTAACGGTGCCGGAAAATCAACCTTATTAAAATTATTGGCGGGCAAATTTAATCCTATTGAAGGTAAAGTTGTTCGTAGCAAAGAGCTAAAGTTAGGCTACCTGGAGCAGGATCCCGCTTTTCCGAAAGGAGCTACTATTAGTGACTATATTTTCCAGTCAGACAATGAGCAGCAACAACTGATCAGAAAATACGAGGAATTGTTAGAGGATGACCCCGATAACTACAAAGCAATTGAAAAAGTAACGGAAGAGATAAGCAACCTGGATGCCTGGGAATATGAGCATAATATTAAAACGATATTGGGCCGTCTTGACATTCATCACCTGGAGCAAAAAATAGAAACATTATCTGGCGGACAGAAAAAGCGGCTGGCATTAGCCCAATTGTTAATTGCCGACCCTGAAATATATGTACTTGATGAGCCGACCAACCATTTGGACATTGATACCATAGAATGGCTGGAAAGCCTGTTAACAGAAGGCAATAAAACCATTTTATTAGTTACCCACGACAGGTACTTTTTAGATAATGTATGTAACGAGATCATAGAAATAGACCGGGGAAAGATTAATAATTACTCGGGCAGTTATTTGTATTATTTAGAAAAGAAGGAAGAGCGCGAAGCTACCGAGGTTGCTCAATTTGCCAAAAACTCAAATTTGCTCCGCAAAGAACTGGATTGGATGCGCAGGCAGCCGCAGGCTCGCGGAACCAAATCAAAAGCCCGTATTGATGCTTTTTACGATCTGGAAGAAAAAACAAAGGATGGCGGCCCTAAAGAAAAGGTGCAATTGACCATGAAAGCTGCCCGTCAGGGAAATAAAATTATTGAAATTGATCATTTAACTAAAGGCTTTAATGGAAAGACTTTGATTGAAAACTTTAGTTATGTTTTCAAAAAAGGCGATCGTATTGGCCTGGCGGGCAAAAACGGAACGGGTAAATCTACTTTTCTAAATATTATAACCGGCTCATTAAATCCCGATACAGGCAAAATAGATAAAGGAGAGACCACAGTAATGGGTTACTTTCATCAGGGCGGAATGGTTTTTAAAGAGTCAGACCGGGTTATTGACATTGTAAAAGATGTTGCCGAATACATTACCATGGCGGATGGCTCAACCATTAGTGCATCAAATTTACTTACGCAGTTCTTGTTCCCCCCAGCCAAACAATTTGGCATGGTGGCTAAACTAAGTGGTGGTGAGAAAAAAAGATTGCAGCTAATGCATATCCTGATGAAGAACCCTAACTTTCTGATTTTAGATGAACCAACCAACGACCTTGATATAGATACCTTAAACGTACTGGAAGAGTTTTTGATAAATTACCCTGGCGTGTTGGTATTGGTTACTCACGATAGGTATTTATTAGATAAATTAACAGATCAGTTGTTTATATTAGAAGGCAATGGTGTTATTAAAATATACAATGGCAACTACTCATCATACCGTTTAGAGGCAGAAGAAGCACGATCTGAGGCAAAAAAAGCCAGCAAAGTAACAATACAGCCCATCATTGCCGCACCTGCGCCTAAAAAAAGCAAATTAGGTTTCAGGGAGCAAAAGGAACTGGCGAATATTGAAAAAGAAATTGCGCAGGCAGAAAAAGAAATTAAAACCTTAACTGCCGAGCTTAACTCCGGCATTACTAATCATCAGGAACTAACTTCGTTGGCTGCTAAAATATCTGGGTTAAATGAAGCGTTAAATATAAAAACCTTACGCTGGCTTGAGTTAACAGAGCTTAACGAAACCGCATAACACCCTCAATGTTCCACGTGGAACATTGAGCATACTTTAAAATACACTTTTTAATCATGTTCCACGTGGAACATTTTATAGATAATGTTTAAAAAATACAATGTAATCGTAGTGGGAGCGGGCCATGCAGGCTGCGAGGCAGCAGCAGCAGCAGCCAACATGGGCTCATCTGTGCTTTTAATTACCATGAACATGGGCACTATAGCCCAAATGAGTTGCAATCCGGCTATGGGTGGTGTTGCAAAAGGCCAAATAGTTCGTGAAATAGATGCAATGGGTGGTTATTCGGGAATTATCTCCGACAAAACAAGCATACAATTCAGGATGCTAAACCTTTCAAAAGGGCCTGCAATGTGGAGCCCACGCACACAAAACGACCGGATGAGATTTGCAGAAGAATGGCGACTAGCTTTAGAGCGGACGCCGAACGTGGATTTTTGGCAAGATACCGTTACCTCTCTATTGATAAAAAACAATACCGTATATGGCGTCAAAACTTCCATAGGCGTAGAAATAGAGGGAGACACGGTGGTACTTACCAATGGAACATTTTTAAATGGGGTAATCCATATTGGCGAAAAGAAATTTGGCGGCGGCCGCACTGGTGAAAAAGCCGCTACTGGTTTAACCGAGCAATTAACAGAGTTAGGTTTTGATGCGGGCCGCATGAAAACAGGAACACCTCCCCGTGTAGACGGACGCTCGTTAAATTATTCCCTCATGGAAGAGCAATGGGGAGACGCTAAACGTGGCCGCTTTTCTTATACTGATGTACCCTTAGCTACAGATCAACGCTGCTGTTGGATAACCTATACCAATCTTAAAGTGCATGAAACCCTAAAGGAAGGTTTTGAACGCTCACCAATGTTTACAGGCAGAATTAAAGGCTTAGGCCCCCGTTATTGCCCCTCCATAGAAGATAAAATTAATAGGTTTGCTGAGCGCGAACGGCATCAAATATTTGTTGAACCCGAAGGCTGGGATACAGTAGAAATTTATGTTAATGGTTTCTCTACTTCACTACCCGAAGATGTACAGTATAAAGCATTAGTACAAATACCTGGTTTTGAAAACGTAAAAATGTTTAGGCCTGGGTATGCTATTGAATATGACTATTTCCCGCCTATTCAGCTTAATTTAACATTAGAGACCAAGCGCATATCAAACCTGTTTTTTGCAGGACAGATAAACGGTACAACCGGCTATGAAGAGGCGGCTTCGCAAGGTTTAATAGCCGGAATAAATGCCCACCAAAAAGTACATGACAAACACGAATTGATCATGAAACGGTCAGAATCATATATCGGAGTGTTGATAGATGACTTGGTAACCAAGGGTACTGAGGAGCCTTACCGCATGTTTACATCAAGGGCGGAACATCGGTTATTGCTACGGCAAGACAATGCCGACATCCGCCTTAGCCCCATTGGTTTCGATCTGGGTTTAATTAATCAGGATAGGCTGGATAAAGTAAATAGAAAAATTAAAGATTCTGACGATATTGTAACCTTTGTAAAACATAAATCGATTGATGCAACCCAGGTTAACTCTTTATTAGAAGAGTTAGGTACGAGCCCGCTTAATCAAAATGTAAAAATGATAAATTTGATTGGCAGGCCACAGGTTGGCTTTAATGACCTGCGAAAAGTGGATACTGCTTTAAATGATATGTTATTAAATTATAATGATGAAACTATAGAACAGGCTGAAATAAAAATCAAATACGAAAGTTACTTTGAAAAGGAAATGGAAATTGTTGCCCGGATGAAAAAAATGGAAGACAAAGAGATCAACGCTGAATTTAACTATCACCAATTGGTATCTTTATCTAAAGAGGCCCGTGAAAAATTAATGCGCATCAAACCTCGTACTCTGGGGCAAGCTTCTAGGATTTCGGGGGTATCGCCATCAGATATTTCAGTTTTGATGCTACATGTGAGCAGATAATAACATAAGTAATTAACAATCAATCGATTATGAAATATTCGATTAAAGCCATTATTTCCAGCTTTTAATATTCTTTATCATAAAAAACTAAAAACAGTTTATAAAGCCTAAAAATGACCTTAAATAAAAATCGCGCTTTTTCGTTTCAAAATTTACTTATATATCTTGGTGTTTTAATAATTTGGAGTTGCGCCAGCATACAAAGACCGATGGGTGGCCCTCGCGACAAAACTCCACCCAAATTATTAAAGGCGGTTCCAATAAACCAAACAAAAAATTTTACGGCTAAAATAATTCAACTTGACTTTGATGAATATTTCAAATTAGCTAATCCATTTCAGGAAATAACGGTTAGTCCGACTCCCGAAAAAAACCCTGAATATTTAGTTAGAAATAAAAGCCTGATAATAAAATTCAAAGACACGCTATCAAAAAACACCACCTATGTAATAAATTTTGGAAAAGCTATTGCCGATGTAAATGAAGGAAATCTTTTAAAAAACTTCACATATGTGTTTTCTACCGGTGCACATATAGATTCGTTAAATTTATCAGGTTTTGTTACAGACCCTCAAAGTGAAGAGATCCAGAAAGATGTTACTGTAATGTTATTTCCCGTAAAAAAAGATTCTTTATTGTTTGGTAAAAAGAAGCCATCAATTTATACAACAACAGATACATCCGGCCATTTCATGTTAAGTAATCTTCACGATGGAGATTATAAGATATATGCTTTAAAGGAAAAAAGCCCCAATAAAATATACGATAATGAAGACGAAAAAATAGCTTTCTTAAAAAACACAATACACTTAAAAAAAGACACTTCAGAAATCCATTTGATACTGTTTGAACAAACTCCGGCCAAATTACGCATACTTGAAAAAAAGATAGAGAATGATGGAAAACTCTTCTTTCGTTTTAATAAACCAATAATTAATCCCGGTGTTAAATTTTTAGATGCTGAAAATGATTTACAAAAAATAGTTGAATTTAGCAAAACGGCTGATACGGCTTCTATCTATTTAAAAAGCATGGCATTCGACTCGGTTAAGGTATCTTTTTTATCCAATGGCCAACCCTTAGATACCTTGACATTACATAAAGGTAAAAAAGATACTTATAAAAGGAGACTGGCATTTCAATACAATACAAGTGGTGATGATAAATTAAAACCAGGTACCGATTTGCTAATGACTACAAACTATCCAATTGACAATATAGATCAATCCAGAATTACTTTAACTGAAGATTCGGTAAATATTAGTGAATTTAATATTCAGCGTGATGTAAATAATCTGAAAAAATTTACCTTAAAATACAGATGGAAACCGGATAAGCAATACATCCTTATTTTTAATGAAGGTAGCTTTACCAGCATATACGGCGATAAAAACACCCGCCTATCAAAAAACATAGCTCTAGATAGACTTGATAATTATGGCAACCTGTCGCTTAAAGTCACCCTTCCTGATACCGGACAATACATTGTTGAACTTTTAAACAGTCAGGATATGGTGTTGCGCAGTGATATAATAAATACAAGCAAGATTTTAACTTATAGAAATTATCCAACAGCCCTTTACCGTGTAAAGGTTATATACGATACTAACCGAAATGGCAAATGGGATACCGGCAACATCAAACTAAAAAAGTACCCGGAAAATATCTGGTTGTATACCAAAGGAAAGATTGCTGACATTAAATTAAGGCCAAATTGGGATGTTGAAGAACCTATAGTTATTCCGAAAGAAATTAAGGCTCCATAAACCAACTCGAATACATAATATAGTTATTTGGCAGCTTATTAAGCATTTCGCGTTGTTCGGCCGTGATGGGCTTTATTTTTTTAGCAGGTGTGCCTGCATAGAGATAACCTGCCTCACATACAGTGTTCTCTAATACCACCGCCCCGGCACCGATAATGCAATACTCATTTACAACGGCATGATCCATAACAATGGCCCCCATACCTATCAGTACATTATTATGCAGCGTACAGCCGTGTACAAGCGCGTTATGGCCTATTGATACATTGCTGCCGATAGTTGTTGCTGCACGAAGATAAGTGGCATGTATAACCGCACCATCCTGTATATTGGTATTATCACCAATATGTATATAATTAACATCGCCACGTATAACCGCGTTGAACCAAACCGAGCAATTATCACCCATTATAACATCGCCCACTATGGTAGCATTATCGGCAATGAAACAATCTTTACCCCAGGCCGGGTTTTTATCTTTAACTGGTAATATTAATGGCATTATTATAATTTTTTATAATTTAGTAGTGCAATATAAGCGGAAATAGCTCAGCTGGTAGAGCATCAGTTTCCCAAACTGAAGGCCGCGGGTTCGAATCCCGTTTTCCGCTCTCAAAATATCTTAATACTCA
>JANXTT010000024.1 GCA_025352225.1 Mucilaginibacter sp.
AACCATACCCATAAATACCCACGTCCGTTTTTGTACTTGGTACCTGATACCAACGACCTGATACAAACTAACAATACCCATAAATACCCACGTCCGTTTTTGTACTTGATACTTGATACTAGCTACTTGATACTAATTATCAGCTACTTGATACTAACTAAAACCTATCACACAAATACATATATAAATGCCTACTATCCTTATTAAGCAAGCAACCATAGTAAATGAGGGCCTGGAATATCTGGCCGACATATTAATAAAAGACGGTTTAATTGAACGTATAGCCCCAGAAATTAATCAACCCGCAGACAGGGAGATCAATGCTGAGGGTTTACACCTTTTGCCCGGCTGTATTGACGACCAGGTGCACTTTCGCGAACCGGGGTTAACCTATAAAGCTGATATCTATACAGAATCGCGGGCAGCCGTAGCCGGGGGGATTACCTCGTTTATGGAGATGCCTAATACAGTGCCCAATACACTTACACAGCAACTACTGGAAGATAAATACCAGATCGGGGCAAAAAAATCGCTGGCAAACTACTCCTTTTTTATGGGGGCATCAAACGATAACCTCGACGAAGTATTGCGTACCGATGCCAAAAAAGTATGCGGTATAAAAGTGTTTATGGGCTCATCAACAGGGAATATGCTGGTTGATAACCGCGATACCTTAGAGCGGATATTTACAGAATCGCCCATGCTTATAGCCACGCATTGCGAGGATGAGGCCACCATAAAACATAACCTTAACCATTATAAGCAATTGCTTGGGGATAACATCCCGGTTAGGATGCACCCCAAAATACGTACTACCGAAGCTTGTTACCTTTCCTCATCAATGGCGGTTGATCTGGCAAAAAAGCACGGCACCCGGTTGCATGTGCTGCATATCTCCACCGAAATTGAAACTCACCTGTTTGACAATACCATCCCCCTAAAAGATAAACGCATTACCGCCGAGGCCTGTATACATCACCTCTGGTTTAGCGATGAAGATTATACGGATAAAGGGAACTTTATAAAGTGGAACCCGGCGGTTAAAACCGTGGCCGACCGCGCAGGTATATTAAAAGCTGTTTTAGACGGGCGCATTGATATTATTGCTACCGACCATGCCCCGCATACCCTGGACGAAAAATTAAAACCATACCTGGAAGCACCTTCGGGCGGTCCACTGGTGCAGCATGCCCTGCCCGCCATGCTCGACTTATGCTACTACGGTAAACTAACGTTGGTACAAGTGGTAGAAAAAATGGCGCATAACCCGGCCATCTGCTTTAAAATTGAAAAACGTGGCTTTATACGCGAGGGGTATTGGGCCGACCTTGTACTGGTTAATTTAGAAAAGCCAACAACCGTAACCAAACAAAACCTTTTATACAAATGCGGCTGGAGCCCCTTTGAAGGCAAAACATTCCAATCGGCTATAACACATACCATAGTGTCGGGCAATTTGGTTTGGGCGAATGGTGCTTTTGTAAGCGATGAAAGTGGGATGAGGTTAAGTTTTGAGTAGGGGTGGAAGTATTTCATTTGGCAATTACCTTAAATAAAAATGGAAAAAATTTATGAGTACCCAAACAACGAAAATTTTTATTTATAACTTTATTTTTATAGTTATTAATATATTGTTAATTGTGTTATTCAATTTAAAAAGTAGAGATCATTGGATGTTTCAATTTCTACTTTTTATTTGGTCTTTAGGCTTAATTCTTATTTCTTTCCTTGTCAGTTATACAGTGAAAGCGTATTCCTTAACAAGAAAACTTTATTTAAATTTAATAATAACATACGCACTAACTATTTTTCCGGTAACAGCTTTTATAGCTTTAATAAATCCTGAACATATTAGTTTTTTCAAAAAGATATTAAATTTCTACTGGGATTTAGAAAATTTTAAGTTTTTTGCAGTTCCTTATATCATAAGTGCGGTGACAACTTTAATTATTTTTTTTCGTTTTAATAAAAAACATAATTTAATAGTTAAATCACTGAAAAAATCGTCCGTTTGTAATGACGATTAAGTTTGCATTTTTTATTCCTTTTTTATGTACTTTTGAATATTACTCCTATTAAAAACCAATTAACATGAAAAAGTATTTATTATTATCATTAGTAATGGTGCTATCATTAGCAAGCACCCAGGCGCTTACAAAACTTAAAGACGGACAATTAACCGGGTACATTGGCGATGCCATGTGTGCCGGTAAAGGGAAAGCAAATACGGCTAAACATGCGGCTTGCGCGGCAAAATGCATTAAAGGCGGTGCAGCAGCTGTTTTGGTAGTAGGCGATAAAGTTTATAAAATAGCCAACCAGGCTAAAGCAGTAAAATTCGCAGGTAAAAAGGTAACTGTTGACGGTAAAATAACCGACGATAGTATTGAAATTGCCACTATTACAGTAGTTAAAGAAGATAAAGAAATAAAAGAAGAAAAAGACTAACGCCCAGGATTTGTTTCTGTTAAAACCCGGTTTATTGCAAAGGCCGGGTTTTAAATGGTTTGCAAATAATCTATTTCCACCTGATGGAGCAACCTATAGCCTTGGTGCTTGTTGTTAAAATGGCTTTACCACTTAGCAACGCATTAACCGCTGCCTGTACATAATTGGTACGATTAGGGTTTGTGCCTTCGGTATCATTATCAATAGCGCCTATGTATTTAACAACGTTACCCTTGTCTGTTTTTTGGAGTACATAAACATTAGGAGTGGCTCTGGCACCGTAAGCCCGGGTAACGTTCTGGGCTTCGTCTATGGCATATGGAAAAGTATACTTCATATCAGTGGCCCGTTTCTTCATATTGTCAAATGAATCTTCGGGGATACTTACCGGGTCGTTAGGGCTGATAGCTATAACAGGATAGCCTTTGGTGGCGTACATTTTATCCAGGCCCATAATACGGGTTTCGTAAGCTTTGGCATAGGGGCAATGGTTACAGGTAAACACCACAATATATCCCTTTGCCAATTTGTAGTTGGATAATGATACCGTTTTACCATCCACATTTTTAAGTTTAAAATCAATGGCGATATCACCAACTTTATATCCCGGAGCGCCGCCTTTAAACGCAAACAATCCGGTAACGGTTAATATTAAAACTGCGAATACGTTTTTCATGGTAGTTATTATTTATTGGTTTGGTAAATTTGGTTAAGCTCGGCGTAAGTAAGTTCATGCTCATAAAACTTGCGAATATGCTTTTTAGCGTTAATTACCAGCGTAGCAGGTAAGGCACCGCTCCAGCTTTTATCAACCTGATCAATAAACTCCTGTTCGTTAGTTTTATCGGCCAAAAACACATCTACAGCCATTTTATGTTTAATTACAAAGGGGATAACCGCGCTTTTTAGCTTTGATTTAAAATCCATGCTCACTAACAGCACTTTAAGCGGCTGGTCGTTATAAGCGGCCTGTAACTTATCAAAATTAGGCAGTTCTTTTACACATGGCCCGCACCAGGTGGCCCAAAAGTTAACCACATATACGGTATCCTGGTTCTCAATGCGTTTGTTGAGTTGGGCCATAGTAATCAGGTTAACGGTTTTTGTTTGGGCATGCAAACTATAACATACCGTTAACAATAAAATGGCAAACATTGATTTCATAATATTCAATTTAGTATAAAACGTATTAAAGGTTTATTTATGATAAGCCATTAAAATACCTACCTGCCACCCATTAGCTCATCAACCAGTTTAGGCACGCCAACCGTTGCTGTAGCTTCTATTTTGGTGAGGTTACCCACATTGTTTATTGCCGGTATTTTAGGGTCGATAACGTATTTAGTAACCTGTTTTGGTACAAAATTAATCAGGCCCGATGCCGGGTACACCGCCAGCGAGGTACCAATCAGGATAAACAAATCGGCCATGCTGCAAATGCCGGCGGCAGGCTCTATCATGGGCACGGGTTCGCCAAACCATACCACATGGGGCCTTAACGGCGATCCTAGTTTGCATACCTTATCCATACCCAGTTCCCAACCGATAATGGGGTAAGTAAGCTTGGCCCGTTTACTTGATTGCGAACGGGTAATAATACCATGCAGATGCACTACGTCTGTAGATCCTGCCCGCTCATGCAGATCGTCAATATTTTGGGTAATAATAATTACCTTATACCGTTCCTCCAGCTTTGCCAGGGCCAAATGGGCGGCGTTTGGCTGAGCCGCTAACACAGCTTTGCGCCGTTGGTTATAAAAATCCTGCACCAGTTTAGGGTTGCGCTCCCAGGCTTCGGGGGTGGCTACGTCTTCGATGTTATAGCCTTCCCAAAGGCCATCACTATCCCGAAAGGTTTGCAAGCCACTTTCCGCGCTGATGCCTGCCCCGGTTAACACTACAACAGTTAGCTTCCCATCAGGCTGAAGGGGCACGTTTTGATCTGCATACTTGTTTTCTTCTTCCATAGATCGGTTGTTGGTTCAACTTATATTCACTTTAACTATTTCTCCGCTCTTAGCGGGTTGGCGGGCAATTCCAAAGGTAAGCCCGAAACCATAAAAATAGCTTTATCTGCCCGTTGTGCAATATACTGATTGATCCAGCCTTGCAGGTCGGCAAACTTTCTGCCAATTTCAGTATCGGCGTGCATACCCATCCCAATCTCGTTAGATATGATAATCCAGGTGGCATCAATAGCGGCCAGTTTATCAAACTCCACTTTAATACGGGCCAGGGTATCGTCCACCTCCGTATATTTTGTATCGGCAAAAAAGTTGGTGAGCCATAGGGTAACGCAATCAAGCACCACAACCCTGCCTTGTACTGCCATTGCCGATGGGTAGCGTTCTTCCTCCATGTTTTCCCAACGCTCATCTCTGTCTTGCTGATGGCGTTTTATGCGCTGCTCAAAGTCGGCGTCCCATTTACGGGCCGTAGCCAGGTAAACCGGGTTATCACTTAAACCCAGCGCCAGCTTTTGTGCATAACTGCTCTTGCCCGATCGGGTGCCGCCCGTAATGTAGTAAATCATAATGCCTTTATCCCCTTATGGGGAAATTAATGTGCTTTATAAAATCAAATATGTCACAAAAAAAGCGATGAGATCATCATCGCTTTTAGTTTTAATACCTTGTTATTAAACCGCTAGTTCTTTATTGGTTCGCAGTATAGTGTATTTACTTTTAGCCAGTTCAAACCCTCCAAATAGCATTGCGCTAAATACCAGGTTACCTAATAACATGTTCTTTTCAAATGGGATAGCAGCAATCAATGATTGACCGTAGCCTATCAAACTTTTAGAATACATGGTACCATGCAACCATGGGTCAATATCGGTTATTAACCAATGCACCGCTACGGATGCGAACGATGCAACTACAACACTGCCTACATTTACCTTTTTTAGTAACGAGCCAATTAATACCATAATTGCAAAAGCGGCGTATACCCATAATGCACCGCTGTAAAACAGCATGAGTTTGTTAAAGTAAATATAGTCTACCACTACATCGCTAATAAAAAGCGTCATTAAAGGCACTAAGTAGGCTTTCCATTTATCAGAAAAATAGGCACCTCCAAACATGGCTATGGCACCAATTGGTGTAAAGTTACCCCAGCCCGTTAGGTGGTCAATATTAATTAAACGTGTTGCGGCAGCACCAACGATCATTAAAATGAGTATGCTGTTGCGGATATTTATTTTTTGTAATGACATAACTTTTATTGTTGATGTAAAATTACCTAAATGTTAGTTAATATTAAAACTTATCTATAGCGTTTTGCTTTTAGTTAAATATATATTTAATGCCTCCAAATACATTAAAACCGCGTGTGTTGTAGCCTATCCAGTCAACATATTTTTCGTTAAACAGATTTTTAATGTCAAAATAAATATTGAACTTTTTTGTTGCCTGCAGTTGTAAGTGGGCATCCACCAAATTATACTGCGGTAAACCTTCAACTCTCACATACGGTGCAACGCCCAAAAAATGTATGTCGCTTCTATCGCCGGTGTATTTATAATTCAATCCTATTGATAACGCTTTTACCGGCTGACAAGATACGCTTGCCCCGTAGGTATTTTTAGGGCGGCGAAGTAATACATTCGTTTCTGCACCATTGGCATTTGTTTGCTTACCCACTACATATGCTGCAAAGGCAGAGAAAGATACATCTGCAAGCTTTAAATTAAGTTCGCTTTCAAATCCTTTATCGTCTTCAAAGCTTCCGTTTTGGTAATGAGATGCAAAAGTGGTTGGGTCGGTATAGAAATAAATTACATCGCTGGTTTTTCTCTTATAAAATTCGGTATTGATAGATAGTATGTTTTGAATTATCTGGAGGTCAAAGCCAACTTCGTACGATGTTGTAGTTTCGGGCTTTAAATCTATCGTTCCATATTGCGAAAACAACTGGTAGAGGGATGGTGCTTTAAAAGCCGAGGCCATACTTGCAAAAATCTTGTACCTACCGTCAAACAGAATTGATGGGTTTATAGTGTAGGTAAAGTTGTCGCCATATTTGGTATGGTGGTTATAGCGGCCACCTAGTTCCATGTGAAATAAATCCGACTTGAAAAACAGCGAACTGTACGCGCTTGTAATGCTATTAGAGCTTTTAATGGCGGGCGCGTTTGGTGAATAGGTATCCACATATAATTGATCTGCATAGCTATATTTAAAGTCGCCACCACTGGTAATGTCAAAATAATCACCAAAATTATAGTTAACAACGCTCTCAATATTAGTTATTCGGCCAAGGTTTTTACTTGTAAAATAGTACTTACTGTCAGAACCTGTCTTTGTAAAATTATTCGAAACATTGTTTTGTGATGCGTTTAAAACAAATGTCCCTTTTGGTAATACAACTTTAGCACCTAAGCCACCAAATAAAAAGGTACGGTCAAACGTGTAGTCGTGCGCATCATTAAATGAGCCATTGTCAGAATCTCCTGCATTATTGGTGGCCTGAACATTGGCATTGAACACCAGCTTTTGCGATACCGGCGTATTAAAGTTTGCACTGATTGATTTTTGCCTGAAGCCGTTCGGCGAGAATGTATTATTGCCAGAAGGATCGGCGGCGGTTGAAAACCCGCGCGAATTTGTGCCCGAAAGGGTGATTGCCACCCCGGTGTTATTAATTTGCCCGTTTAACCCTAACGCACCCTGGTACGTTTCATAACTTCCGGCACCTAGTTGCAGGGTGCCTGCTAATGCTTGTTTTAATGCTTTTTTAGTGATGATATTGATTACACCGGCAACCGCGTCAGACCCATACAAGGTTGAATTACTTCCGCGCAATATCTCAATCCGTTCTATCTGATCCGTAGGAAATGCGTTAAGATCATAAGCCCCTCCAATTGAAGATGCATCGTTCACCGGAAACCCATCTATTAAAATCAATGTGTTACCCGAGTTGGCCCCTCTGATATATACATCAGAACTTACACCCCGGTTATTTTCAGCTCCGGAAAACGTTATCCCGGGCA
Organism: Mucilaginibacter sp.; assembly: GCA_025352225.1. Classification (GTDB taxonomy): domain Bacteria; phylum Bacteroidota; class Bacteroidia; order Sphingobacteriales; family Sphingobacteriaceae; genus Mucilaginibacter. Next base: position 7,442 of record JANXTT010000024.1, read on the forward strand.
CTGTATTCAACAGTGCCGGCACTGTTTTTCCTTGCGATTGATTAATTTGCTCACTTGTAATAACGGTTACTACCCGGCCTATGTCCGATAGTTTTTTTTGCGATCGGGTAGCAGTAACTACAACTTCGTTCAAGTTTTTAACTGTGTCTTGTTTTTTTGCGCTTTGCGCTCGGCCCGCATTTACCTGCAGTGCCAGTTGTGCAAACCCCAGGCTTGCCGCAACTACTAAATGTTTTTTTTTCATGTTGTTGTGAGTTTTAGCCCACAGCATACAGAAATGAAGAGTTTGGAATGGAACAACCCCGACGGTAAGGCATTCACACTCATGCTTCTATCCCCGAAAGCTATGAATAATATAATGCTTATGGCAGGTCTTCTGGCTCGTCCTGGCGTTGAAGTCTTCCCATCTGTTACCAAATAGTGACTTTGTTATTCAACTAGGCTTTTTACTTTTTAAAGTTACAAACCCGGACTTACAGCTGCGGGACAGCTCCGGATTTACACCGGATTCCCTTTTAATCTCTTCGCTAAAGCGAAAAAAACCGAAAGCGGTGCAAAAGTAGCATAAGTTATAACAATACGAAAGTTGCCCTGGTGTTTAATTATTACTAAGCATATTTACGAGGCTAAGCCATTAGCTCAGGTGATAAATATTTTCATTGAAAGAAAACCAATTGGCCTGTTTTAGGTTGTTATTGATACATTACCATTAGAAAAAAACATTGTTATGGCAACAACAAAATTGCATAAACCTCAGTTTCCTGATCTTACAGATAACAGGCAACCCATTAATATAGAACTACCCGAACGCCTTGCTTCAGTTGCGTTGGGTACTAAAATGGCATTCTCCGGGCTTTTTAGGTTATTTAAGAGCCCTTTGCTTAGTGTAATAAAGGTGTTTGCCGGTGGGTACCTGGTACAACGCGGCGTTACGGGCCATTGCGAAGTTTATGCCAAGATTGGCAAAACAACCATCGATCCGGTTAACGTGAATATCAGATATACTTTTACTGTTAATCGCCAGCGTCAGGATGTGTACGATTTTTGGCGCAAGCTGGAAAACCTGCCATTATTTATGAGCCACTTGGAAAACATAGAGGCTATTGATAATATCCGCTCGCACTGGGAGGCTAAAATACCCGGCAACATTGGTAACATAAGCTGGGATGCCGAAATTGTGAAAGATGAGCCCGGTTATTTTATTGGCTGGCAATCGTTACCGGGATCAACTATTGATAATGCCGGTAAAGTTGAATTTGAGGATGCTCCCGGCTATCAGGGTACTATAGTTAAGGTAGTTATCAGCTACCTGCCACCTGCGGGCGGTTTTGGCGCAGGCATTGCCAAACTACTTAATCCATTATTTGAAAAAGTAGTGCGCGAAGATGTACTGAACTTCAAAAACTATATCGAAGCCATTCCAGATCAAAATACCGAAGCAGAAATAACGATCATCACTATAGATACAGATATGTAGGCATAGCCGGCGATTATAAATAATGGTCATTAAATATCGCATTGCTATGTTTAATTGACCATTTCCTTTTTTTTATACTGACAACCAATCAACTTGTAAAAGCTACCAAATAAAAACCATCCTATGTCTTTTGATCAATACCACGAACCTGTAAATGAATTATCCGACGAAACCAGAACGTTTGCCCGAATGATCGTCTCGCTTACCGAAGAAGCTGAAGCTATTAACTGGTACGAGCAACGCATATCGGTAGAAAAAGACCCTGATGCTAAAGCCATTATGCAAAATGCGCAAAACGAAGAGTTTAAACATTTTGGTATGGACCTGGAGTTTCTGCTCCGCAAAAAACCAATATGGCAAAAAACATTAAAAGCAATCCTGTTCACCTCAGGTGATATTGTTAAGCTGGGCGAAAAAGGCGAACACGAGGCTGAGGGTTAATTAATATCAAGGCGCTAGTATCAGGAAAAAGCCTGGTAATTTCTGTTTTGATGCTTAAATTAAGCATTCGCTATGCAATATTAAAACAGATAAACGCCTTAAACTTTGCCTGCTACTCTTTTCTAAATTAGTAAACGCTATCTTTGCGGCATGTCCGTAACTTTCGAAGATTTTGACTTTAACCGGCAGGTTTTAAATGCCATTGCCGATGCCGGTTATACCGAAGCTACGCCTATCCAGCAAAAAGCTATTCCACCTATCATGAACGGGCAGGACGTTATGGGTATCGCACAAACAGGTACCGGTAAAACCGCTGCCTATATGCTGCCCATCATCATGAAGCTAAAGTACGCGCAAGGTAACGATGCCCGGGCCATAGTAATAGCCCCCACGCGCGAACTGGCATTGCAGATAGAAGAGAACGCCCGCACGTTTGCCAAATACACCGACTTGCGTATTGTGTCGTTATACGGCGGCCTGGGGCCCAAAACCCAAAAAGAGCTGATGGATAAAGGGGTTGATATTATTGTAGCCACCCCCGGCCGTTTTATGGACGTGTACCTTACCGGCCATATGGTAACCAAGCACCTGCAAATATTAGTGCTTGACGAAGCTGATAAGATGATGGATATGGGCTTTATGCCGCAGATCAACCGGATACTGGAAGTTGTTCCGCGTAAGCGGCAGAATATGCTTTTCTCGGCAACCATGTCTGATAAAATTCAGAACCTATCGTTCAATTTCCTGGAGTTTCCAACCGTTATTGAGGTTACCCCACAAGCAACCCCGGCTCAAACGGTAAATCAAACGTTGTATCATGTGCCCAACATGAAAACAAAGATTAACCTGTTGAAGAAACTGCTGGATGCTCCGGATGATATTAAAAAACTGATCATATTTTGCAAAACACGTGTTGCCGCCGAGGATGTGTACAAGTTTTTGCTGCGCAAGTTTGGCGAAACAGAAGTACGGGTTTTACACGCTAATAAAGGGCAAAACACCCGTATTAACTCCATGAACGCGTTTAAAAACGATGAGGTTAAAATTTTGGTGGCTACTGATGTGGCATCGCGCGGCATTGATGTGAGCGACGTGAGCCATGTAATTAATTTTGACGTGCCCGTTGTTTACGAAGATTATGTGCACCGCATAGGCCGTACCGGCAGGGCATTCCAATCGGGCGAGGCTATTACTTTTTGTAACCCCGCCGAAGAATATTACATTCGGAAGATAGAAAAACTTATCCGCCAACCAATTCCTGTTGTACTTTTGCCTGCCGATGTATTTGTTGATGAAACGCCATACAATGAGCGCCAGGATCAGGATAAAGAAATAGATTTGCAAAAACGTAAAGAAGACCCCACCTTTAAGGGAGCCTTCCACGAAAAAAAGACCATGAACCAGCGCAAAAAATTTGATGCTGCAAAGGGGAAAACAACAAAAACAGCAACGCGCAACAACAGGCCTGGTAAAAAAGCGGCAGCGCAAAAAGAGAATAGAAAACGACGTTAACCGGATAATGAAATTTAGAATTACCCCACTTAATATAGCTACGGCATTTTTTTTATTTCTGGCTGCATACATTTATATATATGGTGCAAAAATTACCGGTAGCCAATATCAACACTGGAGCGGCACCATCACCCTGATCTTTTTATTCTTCGCGTTTGTGGTATTCTTTCTGGATATGACTTTGCGGAACTTTTTTCCCGAAACTAAAAATTTATGGATCGTTCAGTTAAGCTTTATTGTTTTAACTGCAGTAATCTATTTCCTTGTTAAATAACACTATTATACTAATGAAAAAAGCTGAAATTAAATTCACCATCGAGCTTGACGAAAATAACGTTCCCGAAAATATCTTATGGGAATCAACCGATTCGAAAACTAAAGAGGCGTTGCCCGTAAAATCAATCATGCTGGCCCTTTGGGATCATAATTATAAAAACACTTTACGTATTGACCTCTGGACCAAAGATATGCCTGTTGACGAAATGAAACGCTTTTTTTATGAAACCCTGCAAACCATGGGCGATAGCTTTTTACGTGCCACCGGCGAAACCAATATTGTAGAAGACCTGCGCGATTACTGCGCCCACTTTGCCGATAAAATGGAAATTAAACAATAAAATATTATTATGCGCCTCAGTTCGTTTGTTTCATTATTGGGCTTTATACTGGTAATTGCCGGTACTTATTGCCCGCTTTTACGCCCCTTTGGTTTATTTAATTGGGATGTATATGCCTTAAATAAGCCCTATGGCATTGTTATTTTAGCATTGGCCATTGCCGGTATTGCCGGTTTAATATTGCAACAGGCAACTTTAGCCAGGGTAGCATCGTATATAGTGCTGCTTTTAGTTGTATTGCTTTTTGTTGCCGCCATTTTTAAGGTGAATACTACCTTTAGCTTTATCCCATTTAAGGGGATGGCAAATGGTTTGGTACGACTTATAAAGTTTAAATGGGGTTGGTATTTGTTGTTTACAGGGGCAATTTTAGCCGTTATTGGCGCGGTAAGCAATAAACGTATCTTAATACCGGCTCAGCAATAGTATTAAAAACTATTATTGGGTTCGCATTTAATGTGCGTTAAAAGTTAGCTTAATATTCAAACCTGTTTGGCTGTGTTATCAGCTATTTTCGTAATATTTGTATTAAGCATAATATCTATCTCATGTTAAAGTTTTCCTTTCGCGATCAGGTACTTTTAGGTTTTATTATATCTATCATATTGGTGTTTGCAGTTGGGATATTATCCTACCGAAGTATTAACCAGTTAGAGGATGATAACAAATGGGTTGATCATACCCAAAAGGTTATCAAAACATCGAATAATTTATTACAGTTATTAATTGATGGCGAAACCGGTATGCGTGGTTATGGTGCCACTAACAAAAAAGTTTTCCTCGACCCTTATTACGCGGCACTTCCAAAAATTGCTCAGGATTTAAACCAGCTTAAAATTTTAATTCAGGATAACCCCGTTCAGGTTAAACGGGTCGACTCCTTAAAATACCTGGTTGCCCAGGAGCTCGGTATTTTAAAATTAAATATCAGCACCCGCGAAACTAAGGGGTTAGATTTCATGGTTGCCCACCTGATGTTTTTAAACGGCAAGCATATTATGGATCAGATCCGCGATTTGAACGAACATATCACCAACGAAGAAAACCGTTTGCTAGTGCTCCGGCAAGAGAAATCGCATTCGGCCTCAACCCAAACAATCACCATTATTATAGTGGGCTCGCTTATATTCCTTGTGATAATTATTTTACTCTTTATATACATACAAGGCACCTTTGCGGAGCAAAAGAGAACGGAGGCTCAAATTTTAAGCACCAACCAGGAGCTCGAAAAAGTTTTGGAAGAGAACGAGGCCAAAAACTGGCTATTAACCGGAACCGGAAAACTGAATGAGATGGTTCAGGGCGAGCAAACAGAAAAAGAACTTTCCGAAAAAATAATTAACGAAGCCTGCGTCTACACAAACGCGCAAGCAGGCACCTTATACCTGTTTAATGAATCTGAAAGCTGCCTCGACTTTATGGCGGGTTACGCTTTTCATAACCTGGACACTATTAAAAAACAGATCAAACTAACCGAAGGATGGGTAGGGCAGGCGGCTGCAGATAAAAAAGCTAAAATTGTTAAAGGTAAGTTAAATGAAAACATAGGACTGGAGTCGTCCATATTAAAACAAGACATACACGAAACTTTTATTGTTCCCTTCTTTTTTAATAAGAAATTAAGAGGTGTTTTTGAAATTGCTTATCTAAATGGCTTAAATACCCGTAATACGCATTATCTTAAGCTTATTGCCGATATTGTAGGTGTTGCGGTAAACACCTCCCAATCGCGCTCAAAAATGCACGATCTGTTTGAAGAAACCCAGCAACAAGCCGAAGAGCTGGCATCACAGCAGGAGGAAATGCGTGTTACCAACGAGGAACTGGTGCTTAAAACCGAAATGCTGCAATCATCAGAAGAAGAGTTGCGTGTACAGCAGGAGGAGTTGCGTAATACCAATGCCGAGCTTGAAGAAAAAGCCAGTTTGCTTGAAGAAAAAAACCAAGCCATTGAAGAGGCTCGTAGAGTGGTTAGCGAAAAAATGGAAGAGCTGGAAAATACAGGCAAATACAAGTCGGAGTTTTTAGCTAATATGAGTCATGAATTGCGCACCCCGCTTAACAGCATACTTGTACTGGCCCGTATATTAAAAGATAATAAACCCAATACCCTTACCGAGGATCAGATTAAGTACTCAAGTGTAATATTTAACGCTGGTAACGATTTACTCACACTAATTAATGATATTCTCGACCTCTCAAAAATGGAATCGGGTAAACTGGAACTGCATTACGAAAAAGTAAGGGTTACCGAAATTGCATATGACATGGAAACGCTTTTCGGCGAGGTTGCAAAGGGCAAAAATATCACCTTTACCACATTGCGGGCACCAAACTTGCCCGAGTACATATTTACAGACCAGCAGCGTGCCGAACAGGTTATTAAAAATTTATTATCAAACGCGTTTAAATTTACTACAGAAAGCGGTTCGGTAACCATTAATATTAATTTAGAACCCAATGGTGTTGATATCGCTTTTGGCATCAAAGATTCGGGCATTGGTATAGCGTACGATAAACAGAAACTAATATTCGAAGCTTTTCAACAAGCAGATGGCTCTACAAGCCGTAAATATGGTGGTACGGGCTTGGGCTTATCCATAAGCAGAGAGCTAACCAGTTTATTGGGGGGCTCCATCCGCTTAACAAGCACACCCGGCCAGGGCAGCGAGTTTACCTTGGTTTTACCTATAGAAGGCAAACAGCCCGCCATTGCTGACAGCAATATAGCATCCGTTGATACCTGGATAGACGACATTAAATCTGACACGCTACCGTTACAAACAATGTTGCCTATAAACAGTGCAGCAAGCGGCCGGGCAGAACCACTTGTTGTAATTGTTGAGGACGATAAAAATTTCGCCAATATTTTGCAGGAGTACGCCACAGACCACGGCTATAAAGCAATTTTAGTCCATAATGGAGATGATGCCTACCAAACAATAAAAGAAAACCAACCCGATGCTGTTATTTTAGATATTATGCTGCCCGGTAAAGATGGATGGACAATATTGAAGGAGCTTAAAAAAGATCAGCTAACGGTTAACATTCCGGTACATTTAATGTCGGCCAGCGATGCCGCAGCTACCAAAATTAAAAAAGCAGGGGCTATCAGTTTCCTCAAAAAGCCTATTAATACCGATGTGCTTGCTAATTTATTTAACGATATGACTGCCAAAAGTGGCAATGCCTTTAAGCAGATATTATTAGTTGAAGACCATCAGATGCAGAGCCATGCGCTAAAGGAGCTGATGGAAAAACAGGGCATCACGGTGGACCAGGCTTTTGATGGGGCATCCGCCTTTAAAATGGTTAATGAGCATGCGTACCAATGCGTTATTCTCGACTTAAATTTACCCGACATTTCTGGTTTGGACCTGCTGGATAAAATAAAAGAAATAGATCATTTTGCCGATCTGCCGGTAATTATCAATACAGCTATGGAGCTCGATAAAACCTCGGTAACCAGGCTAATGCATTATGCAAACGCCATGGTGGTAAAAAACAACAAATCGTCGGAAAGATTAATTGATGAGGTGAATTTGTTTTTGAATAAAATTAATAGCATTGCCGATAAACCAGGCAACACGGATGCTAAAGGCGTAAAAAAAGCATTCTCAAGCGATAAGAATATATTAAAAAACAAAAAGATACTGATTGTTGACGATGATATGCGTAATATTTTCGCGTTAAGCAGTGCCCTCGAAAACTACGAAATGCAGGTTGTAATTGCCAGCGATGGCGAAGAATCACTAACCAAGTTAGCGCAGGTGGCTGATATTGATATGGTGCTAATGGATATTATGATGCCTAAAATGGATGGATACGAAGCAATGAAACAGATACGTAAAGAAACTAAATGGGCCCATTTGCCAATTATCGCATTAACTGCCAAGGCTATGAAGGACGACAGGGAAAAGTGTATTGCAGCTGGCGCAAATGATTATATAACCAAACCGGTTGATATAGACAGGTTATTATCGTTAATGCAAATTTGGCTGGAGAAATAGGATGAGTAATTTGGTTGATGATATTACACCCGCTCAATTAGATGAGCTTATTGATTTGGTAAAAAAAATTCATGGGTTTGATTTTACCCACTATACTAAAGCATCCTTAAAACGGCGTTTGCAGCGATTAATGCAGGTAAAAAAGGTTAATTTTTGGGGACTTAAACACATCCTGATTAATAATGTCGATTTTTTTCAGGAGTTTATAGACGAGGTTACAGTTAACGTAACCGAGATGTTTCGCGACCCTTCGTTTTATAAAGCACTTAATACAGAAGTACTGCCTTACCTTTCAACCTACCAGCATATTAATTTATGGAGCGCGGGTTGTTCGTCGGGCGAGGAAGCATATTCTATGGCTATACTATTACAACACGCGGGCTTAAAAGATAAATCGTTTATATACGGTACAGATATTAATTCGGTAATGCTTGATCAGGCCCGAAAAGGCATATATAGCTTGCGTAATATTAAAAGTTATTGCGAAAACTATAAACAAGTAGGTATCCCTGGTACGCTTACCGATCATTTTACGGTAATGTACGATGCCGCCACTATTCATAACGAATTAAAGAAAGACATTTTGTTTTCGGCACATAACCTCATAGCCGATCGTGTATTTAACGAATTCCAGATCATATGCTGCCGTAATGTGTTCATCTATTTCGATTCTATATTACAGGACGAAATTTTAGAAGTTTTTTATAATAGTTTATGTAACCTGGGCTTTTTATGCCTGGGCTCAAAAGAAACTATCCGGTCGCCTTATTATAAAAGTAAACTACGAATTATCAATTCAAAAGAAAACATATACCAAAAAATTGGATAGTATAGATAATGATATATGGCAACGTCTGCGATTGGCAGAATTAATTCTTTTAGGAGGGTCAGCAGGATCTTTTGGCCCAATTTTCAGGATTGTTAAAGCATTGCCCGCAAGCTACTCACGTTCAATACTGATAATACTACATAGGGGCAAAAATAACTTTAGCGAGATTGAAAACCTATTTGGCTCAAATTGCCGTATATCAGTAAGTGAGGTTGCCGATAAAGAGAAGGTGCTGGCGGCCAATGTATATATAGCACCCGCTAACTACCATACTTTATTTGAAACTGATAAAACTTTCGCGCTAGATGTATCCGAACAGGTATGGTATTCAAAACCCTCAATTGATGTAACATTTCAGAGTGCTTCTGACGTATACGGAGATAAATGTGTTGCAGTATTGTTTTCGGGTGCAAACAAAGACGGAGCCGATGGGTTGTTAAAGTTACGGTCCAAAGGCGCGCTAACCATCGCGCAAGAACTTACCGATGCGGAAATGCCGGTAATGCCTAAAGCGGCGATAGATATTAATGCGGCAGAGTTTATTTTAACAAGCGATCAAATATTAAAACTGCTATGTAATAGTGGTTAACACTTAACCTCAATTTAAATATGAGTCCAGTCAATATCCTAGTGGTTGACGATAAGGAAGAAAACATTATTGCTCTTGAAGCTTTAATTAAACGAGACGATATCCGTATTTTTTCAACTACATCGCCTAACGAAGCTTTAAAAATTGCCTGGGATAATTCCATTTCAATAGCCCTTATTGATGTCCAGATGCCCGAAATGGATGGATTTGAATTGGCAAGCATGCTCAAATCAAACCCGCGTACAAAAGATATCCTGATCATATTTGTTACCGCCATCTCTAAAGAAACTAAATATGCTGTAAAAGGCTTTGACGCAGGCGCTGTTGACTATCTTTATAAACCACTTGATCCATATATCACTTCTGCAAAGGTCGACGCCTTTATCAGGTTATCACGCAGCCAAATAGAAATCAGGGAGAAAAATCAGGAACTTGAAAATTACGCCCTTATTGTAAAAAACGCTGCCGATATCATTTGTACCCTAGATGCTAAAACATTAAGGATATTAAGTATAAACCAAGCGGTTGAAAAAATATTGCATTACAACCATGATGACTTACATAGAAAAAGTATAATTAATTTGGCTGTAGCCGAAGATCAATTAGCCTTTAAAGCAAAGTTAGAAGAGCTGATTGCGGATAATTTAAGCTTTATTGTTTTTGAATTCAGGTTGGAAGCTTTTGATAAACAACAAATCTGGGTTGAGTGCAGGGCATCGTCGCGTAATGGGGTTGTGTTTTTAAACATCAGGGATATTTCGGCTAATAAAAGCTACCTGGCCGAGTTAATTAAATCTAAAGAGTTAGCCGAGTACGGTAAAAGAGTTAAAGAAACTTTTTTGGCCAATATGAGCCACGAACTTCGTACCCCTATTAATGGGATAATAGGGCTAACAGGTTTGCTTAAAGATACCGAACTGGATAATCAACAGCAGTATATGATTAATTTACTCAATACGTCTTCGCAGTCGTTATTAGGTGTGGTTAACGATATATTGGATATCTCTAAAATTGAAGCCGGTAAGTTCAGTATTCTTCGTACTAATATCAATTTATACGATGTTGTAAATGCGGTACATGGTTTATTGAAATTTAAAGCCGACGAAAAAAACTTAGAACTGATACTCAAAATTGGTGATAATGTACCCAAAGGCATCCTGGCAGATTCCTTAAGAATTAATCAGATATTGATGAACCTTTTAACCAACGCTATTAAATTTACCGAAAGGGGTTATGTAAAACTATCTGTTACTGTGGAAAAAGAGCTTGAGGATAAGGTCATGCTTAAATTCAGCGTTGAAGATACAGGCATAGGTATACCGGCTCATAGGTTAAATAAAATTTTCGATTCGTTTGAACAAGCCGAAGCTGATACAACCAGTAAATACGGAGGTACCGGTTTGGGGCTCACCATAGTTAAAAACCTGATAGAATTAAAAGGCGGCAAATTAACTGTTAGCAGCCAGATAGGTACAGGCAGTATATTTAGTTTTACCAATTGGTTTACTTTAACAGATGTACCGCAAAAAAACATTAATAAAACACAAGTAAAATTTTTACCCCATTTTAACAACGTAAAAGTTTTAGTTGCCGAAGATAACATAGTGAACCAATTTTTAATAGCAAAAGTTTTAAAAGAATGGAATGTAGCAACTGTAGTGGTTGATAGTGGTAAGAAAGTTATTGAAATGCTTAAACTGCACGATTTTGATTTGATATTAATGGATACCCATATGCCCGAAATGGACGGGTACCATGCAACAAAAATAATCAGGTTGGAGTTTGATGAGCCTAAGCGCAGCATTCCCATCATATCATTATCAGCATCATCTACCGCGTATGAGCAACAACAGGCTATTGCCATTGGTATGAACGATGTTTTATCTAAACCGTTTCAACCACAAGTATTGCATCAAAAAATAGAGGCACTATTAAAAACCGAAGTATTAAAAAACTAGCTTAGTTTGGCCAACGCCTAAAACTTTCGCTTCATGCTCTAGCAACCATTGCTTGCGCCACAGGCCACCTGCATACCCGGTAAGCTCACCGTTTGAGCCTATTACCCTGTGGCAAGGCACTATTATCCATAAATTATTTTTACCGTTTGCGGCGGCAATAGCCCTGATAGCTAATGGGCTTCCCATCCTTTCGGATAAGGTGGCGTAACTGATTGTTTTTCCGTAATCAATATTTGTCAACTCTTTCCAAACCGACTGCTGAAAATCAGTTCCGGCCTGTTTTAACGGCAAATCAAAAACTGTCCTTAGTCCGGCAAAGTATTGATCTAACTGCTGTACAGCTTGCTGCAAAATGGGTGATGTTGGCATATCAGATTGAGGTACTACAACATCTGTAATGGATATTCTGCTTATATAATCATCTACTGCTGTAATAGATGCAGTACCTATTGGAGTATTATATAATATGGTAGACATGCGGCTAAGTTAAAAATTATAATATAACAGTTTTTGTATTTGCCTTTAAAATATGAGTAATCTTACGGGGTTTATAGTCCTTTGTTATCTCGCTGTTAACTATTAAGTTTGGATAGTTTCGGAAATAAAGAACAAAATCCTATCACCCATAATGAATATATTAATATGGTAAAAGTTATAATGAAAGGTTATAGAGCGGGTATGGAAAAGATTTATCTTTGTAAACTGCAAATCGGCTTGTTAAAGATGTCATTAAGAGCAGCCAAAGACAATGCCGATATGCTTTTGGAAGGAAAAACAATTATAATTAATGTTGAAAATATAGATACAGCAAAAGTATTTATAGATGAAGCGAATAAAATAGGTGTGCATTGCTTATTGGAGTAATGAATAATATTAGCAGCCCAAGCTAACCCAACTTTAACGAACAATAAATAAATAAAAAATTATGAGCAAAATTATTTTTGACAGCGGAATATCACTTGATGGCTTTTTCGCAGGCGATAACAGAAGCCCCAGCAACCCAATGGGCGGCGTTTCTGGGAAAATTCACCAGTGGATGTTTAAACAAAAAGCATTTTGGAAACACCTCAATATGGAAGGTGGTGAAGAACACGGTGCAGACAGCCAATTATTTGAGGATGTGTTTGCAAGAACAGGTTCGTACATCATGGGAAAGCGAATGTTTGAAGAAGGCGAAGTACATTGGCCAGAAGATTTATACAAAGAAGATGTTTATGTTCTGACACACGAAAAACGGGAGCCCTGGGTTCAAAAGGGAACAACTACTTTTTATTTCATCAATGACGGAATACAAAGTGCTTTAGAAAAAGCAAGACAATCAGCCAAAGGAAAAGACATAAGAATACAAGGTGGTGCTAATACTATTCAACAATTTCTCAATGCAGGGCTTGTGGACGAATTTTTCATTCACATTGCACCTGTTTTTTTAGGAAGTGGTATCCGACTGTTTGATGGCATTGACAATGACAAATATGATATTCAAATTGTAGAAGTAATACCTTCAAACTTAACAACACATTTGAGATACAAACTGACGAAGAAATGAAAACGACTACCCATACCAGAACTTAACCGCGTTAATTAGTTCATAACACAGTTAGTGAGCACTCTGCGTGTCAAATTTCTCTTAATAACCTTTAATAAAATGGGTAAGCCCGGTAATATTAACCCCGCCGGGTAATTTATAACCCGGTAATATTATTGTATCGCGCTGGGTAATAATTCACGAATTTGTTCTTCAATATCGAGGTCTATTTTTGATTTTAACAATGATCCGCATTTAGAACATTGAGCATCGTTTAGTAACGCTTTTTCGAGCGTTAAATAATTTATCGCTGTTGATTTATATTTATATATTGAGTTTGAACACTTGGTGTTAAAACAATAACAGGCTATATAGTCGCTAGTTGTTCTCATTGCTGTCTCCGATTTTCAATAACAAATCAACAACTATACCACTATTCCATTTACAGGCAATTAATTTCAATAAATATTTTATCGGCTCAATATAATGTAACATCTACACTAAGGTATATTGTATATTTGCAGCTAAATGGATTTGATTAACCAAACAAAACACCTCTTAAAGAAGGAAATTTTATTAGAGTGGCGGTCAAAATATGCATTTAACGGTGTGCTGTTATATGTTGTATCAACGGTATTTGTTTGTTACATGGCCTTTAACCTTAATTTGGGCTTTAGTAGCGTTAAAAGTTACGCCATTGTTTGGAACACCCTTTTTTGGATCATTATTTTATTTGCTGCGGTAAATGCCATAGCCAAAAGTTTTTTGCAGGAAAATAAAAACAGGCAATTATATTATTACTCCATTGCTGGCCCGCATGCTATTATACTGTCCAAAATAATTTACAATGTGTTACTCATGTCGTTGTTAAGCGTACTGGCTTTAATAATATACAGCCTGTTCTTTACAAATCCAACAAACGATACATGGTATTACTTTTTAACGGTTGTATTGGGCGGAGTGAGTTTTTCAACCGTATTTACCATGATCTCTGCCATCGCCTCAAAGGCAAGCAATAATGGTACGTTAATGGCCATATTAAGTTTCCCCGTAATTATACCCGTTATTTTATTACTCATCCGCATGAGCAAAAGAGCCATGGATGGGTTGGAGCATAGTTTATCCTATCAGGATATAGGTGTGCTGATGGGTATAAACGTAATTGTGATTGCTACATCATTATTATTGTTTCCTTTTTTATGGCGAGATTAAATACTGCACAATAATAAACAGCTTAGCTTGTTATTTAATAACTTTTACTGTTAATTTATACATGCGTTTTTTTCTGTTTGGTTTTCTATTTATCGCGTTCCCGGTTATTTTATGGGCTCAAAACGGAACTATAACAGGTAAAGTTATCAGTACTGATGTGCAAGCCCCGTTAGCCAGAGCCAATGTGTTTTTAAGTAATGCCACTGTAGGTACCGCCACCTTAAACGATGGTACTTTTACCATGCATGGTGTTAAACCGGGCCAGTACGAATTGGTTGTTACCTACGTAGGGTACGATACTTATTACAAAACCATTATGGTTGGTGCAGCGCCAATACAGCTTAATATAGAAATGCACCTCAAAACCACCGCGATGGATGAAGTATCCATTGTAGCGCATAAGTTTTCTAAAGAAAACTTTGATATGTTTTTGAAAGATTTTGTGGGCACTTCTAACAATGCAAAAAAGTGCAGAGTAGTAAACCCTAAGGCGGTAGATCTGGTATACCATAAATTAAATAAGGTTTTAGAAGGTAGCTCCGATGAGTTCTTAATCATCGACAATAAGGCATTAGGTTACCGTATTAAATTTTTAATCAATGATTTTAAGAGCGATTATATCAGCAACATCATATCCTACTCGGGCAAGGTGCTTTACGAAGAGCTAAAAGGCAGTAAAGCACAGGTAGTTAAATGGCACCAAAAACGCGAAGAAGCTTATTATGGGTCTAGTATGCATTTTTTTCGATCCCTGCTTCACGGTAAGTTAGCAGAGGAGGGGTTTGTACTTCATAGGCTCATCCGCAAACCAAACCCTAAACGCCCGGCGCCAATAATAATCCAGCAAAAGCGCGATAAGTTTTATGAAGAGCAAAACAGAGACTCGCTCAACTATTGGAACGCTATTTACGATTTACCTAAATACAATGAAACCCTTATACGCCAACCCATTAATGAGCTGGAAGTTGTTAGGCGTACCGAACAGGACGGCGTATTTGCCATCACTTTTCCTGATTATTTGTATGTGATGTATACCAAAAAACGGGACGAAGATAATTTTAGCGGGGTGTACCGTACCCTGGATATGGCAAACTATTTAACAAGCATCATAACACTTTACAAACCTTACGCGTTATTTGATTTAAATGGCGTTGTTATATCGCAACAAAGTACACTTTATGAAGGCGCATGGTCCAAAGATAAAATAGCCGAATTATTGCCGATAGATTACGCGCCCGATATAGCCGTTAAAAAGTGATCACCATTACTAATTCTATAATTAATATATGGTGTAATAAATGCTGTAAGTACTACCTTTGGAAATTATTTAAAAATGTTTTGCCGAACTAATAAAATATGAAGTTCATTTATCAAACCTGGTGGAAGCTATTGGCTGTTATTTTAGTTTTTTATACCATGATAGCCGGCTTTTTACTCCATGTGCCAACCCTGCCCATCTTGCACGAAACCATAAGGAACCTGTATTTCCATGTGCCTATGTGGATGGCCATGCTTACTGTGTTTGTAATTTCGGTATGGTATAGTGTTCTTTATTTAATTACCGGCAAAGAAGAGCACGACCTTGCCTCTATCGAATGTGTAAATACCGGATTGGTGTTTTATCTATTGGGTTTAATTACCGGGATGATGTGGGCCAAATATACCTGGGGCGAATTTTGGAGCGGCGACCCAAAGCAAAATAGTGCTGCCATAGCCTTTTTATTATATTGTGCCTATTTGATACTGCGTAACTCCATTGACGAAGAACAAAAACGAGCCAAAATATCGGCTATATATAACATTTTTGCCTTCCCTATTATGATTGTGCTGTTGTTTGTGTTGCCACGGATGACAGTTTCCCTGCATCCCGGAAACGGCGGTAACCCCGCTTTTGGCAAATATGATTTGGATAGCAACATGCGGGTTGTGCTTTATCCGGCTTTTATAGGCTGGAGTTTAATAGCTTTGTGGATTGCTACCATCCGCTACCGTATCCGTTTAATTGAATATAAAAGAAACGAAATTAACTGATGAAGAAGCTAATATTTTTAATATTACTAATGGGTTTAAACGCCGCAACTGTTTTTGCGCAGCAAGCTCCGGTTGAAATGGCCGATACCATGCGCAGTTCGGGTAAAATTTATGTGGTGATAGCCACTATTGCCATCATATTTGCGGGCCTGGCTATATTTCTTTTTACGATTGACAGAAGGTTAAGAAAGATAGAAAAGGAAGTATAAACCCGAAATTTATGTAATTATTAAACTTTGCGTGCATAGCTACGTTTAAATAAATACAACAGTTATACTGTGTAATTATATTTATTCAAATTCTTATTGTATGCCTAATAATAAGCTAGTTGCAAATCAGGAGCTGCATTTTTTTGGTGATGTATGTAAAAACTTTGATTATGCCGCCCAATTTACCCAACATGATTCCGGCCTGCTCGATCAGATTAAATCATGTAATAGCGTTTACCGCTTTCGCTTCCCTATCCGCAAGGGAAATCATTTTGAAGTAATTGATGCCTGGCGGGTTGAACATTCGCACCATCAATCGCCAACAAAGGGCGGTATCCGTTATAGCGAAATGGTTAACGAAGATGAGGTAATGGCCCTTGCCGCCCTCATGACGTATAAATGCGCCATTGTTAATGTACCCTTTGGGGGAGCAAAAGGGGGCATCAAAATTAATCCCCAAAATTACACCCTATCCGAGCTTGAAAATATAACCCGCCGTTACACGGTAGAGCTAATAAAAAAAAATTTTATAGGCCCCAGCATTGATGTACCCGCGCCTGATTATGGCTCGGGCGAGCGCGAAATGGGCTGGATAGCGGACACCTACGCCACAATGAATCCCGGGCAATTAGATGCCATGGGAGCGGTAACAGGTAAGCCTATAGCCTTGCATGGCATAGCGGGCCGCCGCGAAGCTACCGGCCGGGGTGTTGCCCTTGCCATACGCGAATGTGTAACTATAGCCGAAGACATGCAAAAGCTGGGCCTTACCGCCGGGATAGCGGGTAAAAAGGTAATTGTACAAGGCATGGGTAATGTGGGTTACCATTCTGCCAAATTTTTATCAGAATTTGGGGCACTTATTGTTGGCTTATGTGAGTTTGAAGGTGCCCTTTATAATGCCGATGGTTTGGATGTGGAAGCCGTTTTTCAGCATCGTAAGGCAACTGGTTCAATTTTAGGATACGCGGGTGCTAAAAAGGAATATAAAAACCCAATGCTTGGCCTGGAGCAACCTTGCGATATTTTAGTACCTGCCGCGCTTGAAAACCAGATAACTATCAACAACATTAAAAACATTCAGGCTAAAATTATATGCGAAGGTGCTAATGGCCCCACCACGCCCGAGGCTGAAGCTGTATTTTATAAGAATGGCGGCATCATCATCCCCGATATGTACGCTAACGCTGGCGGGGTTACGGTATCCTATTTCGAATGGTTGAAAAACCTCTCGCATGTTGCCTTTGGCCGTATGAGCCGGCGTTTTGAAGAAAACTCTAATCTTAACCTCGTGAACATGGTCGAAGGTATCACCGGGCTATCATTAACCTCCATGCAACGTTCAAGTATAATTAAGGGCGCGTCGGAGTTGGAGCTGGTAAACTCCGGCCTCGAAGATACCATGATCCGGTCTTACCATGAGATCCGTGAAACATTACATCACAACCCTAAAATTGATACCTTAAGAACAGCCGCCTTTGTTGGTGCCATCAATAAGATAGCGGTATCCTATCAAAATTTGGGTGTTTGGCCTTAAAAAGTTTAAAGGCGAAAGTTTAAAGTTTAAAAAGTGCGTATGACGTTAGTGAAAACTGGTGAAAATGCAACTTTCTTATCAATAACAATTCTAAATAGAATATAAGTGTAGTAATAAACGTTATTACCTTAAGGTTTTGTATTTTTGTATCCGTAACCTGAAATTAGAAATTACATCATGAAAAAAGGTTCTGTTTTTGGATTAATTGTTATAGCGATTGCAATTGCTATAATTATCAGTTCGTATTCCAATACAAGTACTTATGCTACTTTTAAAGAAGCAAAAGATAGCCAGGCTGAGCTGCACGTAGTTGGCCACCTGGACAAGAAAAAACAACTGTTTTACGATCCGGCTAAAGATGCAAATTACTTTTCATTTTTTATGACGGATAGTAAAGGTCAAGAATGTAAGGTGGTATTTACTGGCACTAAACCACAAGATTTTGAACGTTCAGAACAGATCGTATTAACCGGGCAGATGACAGGTAGTGAGTTTCATGCTTCAAAAATTTTAATGAAATGCCCATCCAAGTATACACAAGATAAACTGGACGAAAAAGAATACAAGGCTAAACCAGCCACTATATAATATTAATGGATACAGTTTTTAAAGGCGAACACCTTTTTCCGGGCCATTTGGGTCAGTTTTTTATCATACTCGCATTTGGCTCGGCACTTTTTTCAACAATAAGCTATTTTTTCGCAACCACCAATAAAAACCCGCTTGATCGTTCGTGGCATTTGATGGGGCGTATCGGTTTTATGGCCAACTCCGTTTCGGTAGTAGGTATTGGGGTTTGTTTATTCTACATTATTTACAATAATCTTTTTGAATACCATTATGCCTGGGCGCATTCCTCAAAAACGTTGCCGGTATACTACATTATTTCCAGCTATTGGGAGGGCCAGGAAGGGAGTTTTTGGCTGTGGGCATTTTGGCAGGCGGTACTGGGTAATGTGTTGTTGTGGAAAGCCAGATCGTGGGAAAACCCAGTAATGACCGTTGTGGGTTTATCTCAAACATTATTAACGTCGATGCTAATTGGCGTAGAACTGTTGGGTAATCGGGTGGGGAGTTCGCCATTTATATTGTTGCGCCAGGCTATAGAGGCACCCATATTTAAATCTTCAGAATATCTTCAATTTATAAAAGATGGCAACGGGCTAAATCCTTTATTGCAAAATTATTGGATGGTTATACACCCGCCAACGCTGTTTTTGGGTTTCGCGTCAATGATCATCCCTTTTGCCTACGCCATAGCCGGTTTATGGACAAAGAATTATAAGGGATGGGTTCAGCCTGCTATTTCTTATTCCCTGTTTTCGGTAATGGTATTGGGTACAGGTATTATCATGGGCTCGTTTTGGGCGTACGAGTCGCTTAACTTTAACGGTTTTTGGGCTTGGGATCCGGTGGAGAATGCTTCGGTTATTCCCTGGTTAACATTAATAGCAGCCGTACACGTACTTATAGTTTATAAAAACACGGGTCACGCTTATTTTACGGCTACGTTTTTAGTGCTCATCAGTTTTATATTGGTACTATATGCGTCATTTTTAACCCGCAGCGGAATATTAGGCGAAACATCAGTTCATGCTTTTACCGATTTGGGCATGTTTTGGCACTTGGTAGTTGATGTAATTATATTTTTAGGAATCGCGGTTACACTGGTTGTTTTACGATGGAAAGATTTGCCCATTAGTAAAAAAGACGAAGAAACGTACTCGCGCGAATTTTGGATGTTTGTTGGCGCGGTTTTCCTGGGTTTATCATGTTTTCACCTGGTTATTGTAACCTCTATACCCGTTTGGAATGCTATGTTTGGTACCAAACTGGCACCGCCTACCGAGCCTATACGTTTTTATAATGTATTCCAGTCGGGTTTTGCATTTGTAATTACGTTGCTCGCTGGCTTTACCCAATTTTTAAAATATAAAAAAACAGATACAACCCGTTTTTTCATCACCAGTATTATATATTTTGTATTTGCAGCATTGGTTACCGCGCTTATAGTGTATGTAACAGGTATTTACCATAACCACTGGATATTTATTTTGGTTGTACTAGGTGCGGTGTATTCCGTATTGGCCAATGCTAAAATATTAGCCGATGTATTGAAAGGGAAAGTTAAACTGGCAGGCTCGGCGGTAGCGCATATAGGTTTTGGTTTGTTATTGATAGGGGCCGTAATTGCGGCGGGTACCAGTAAAGTGGTGTCTGTAAATAACAGTGGCATGGTAGAGGTAGCAGGCTTTGATAAAGTGGCCAACGTGCGCGAAAACATTATGTTATACAAAAATGAGCCTGTTAGTATGGGCGGGTATAAAGTGACATATATTGGCGATTCGCTGGCTATGCCTAATCATTATTTTAAAGTTGACTATAAACGGTTAGATGCCCAGGGTAAAATTACAGAAGAGTTTGTACTAAAGCCAAATGCCCAGGCCAATGCAAAAATGGGTTTGGTTGCCACGCCAGATACCAAACATTACCTCTTTCATGATCTGTATACCCATGTAACCGCCGCGCCAATAAAGGGCGAAGAAAGTATGCAAGGTGGTGCCGCGCACGAAGAAACTAACGACGATAAAAACTACGACCCACCTGTTGTTCACGAGGTTGCTATTGGTGATACCATCCGTTACCGGGATGGCCTGATTGTTTTAAAAGCACTTGATAAGGATGCCAAAGTGCAAAATATACCTTTGGCACAAAATGATATATCAGTAGGGGCAAAGCTCGAAATTATAACACATGGTATAACCTACAAAAGCGAGCCTGTTTTTATGATAAAGGGAGGCAGCGGTTTTGACTTTGCCCGCAAGGTTGATGATGCAGGTTTAAAACTCCGGTTCAGTAAAATAATCCCTCAAAATAATAAGGTCGAAATTACGGTATACCAACAGCCCGAAAGTAAAAAAGCCTATATTGTAATGAAAGCTATTGATTTCCCTTATATTAATTTCTTTTGGAGCGGCACAATCATTATGGTTATCGGTTTTTTATTATCCATCTTCCGTAGAAATAAAGAGCTTAAAGCGATTTAAAAATATCCTTTAATAAAATAACTTAAAGTACCATTGCAAGCAGCCTATCCTGCTGATCTATTAGAAGCCTATTGCCATTTTGGCATAAAACACCAATTTTTAGATGTGGAATAATTTTTGAATAGCCTATCATGTGTATTTAAATTTACTATACATTTGATGTAACAAACTTAAATTTCAGTAATCTAACCTAATAGAATATAACGATCATGAAAAAATTATGGATCTCCGTTGCCTTTGCAGTTACGCTTGCAGCATGCTCGCAAAACCATCCGCAACAAAACAATGTTACTATACAGAGTAATACCACGGCAGGTTTTGATGTAAACAAACTAGGCGAATTAGTTAAAACAAGTACCGATCCGCAGGTACTCGAAAAAGCAATTAATGACCCTAATAACCACATCAACAACCTTGATTTAAATAAAGACGGTACCATTGATTACCTTAAAGTTACCGAGCCGGGTAAAAATCAATTAACCGTTGTTGACGATATCAGCAGCGACCAATCGGTAACGGTAGCCAGCATTAATGTAAATCCATCTAATAACAACACCGCCGATTTAAATATACAGGGTAACCCAAGTTACGTTGGCGATAACAATATGTATCATTCGCATTTCTCGTTTACAGATTTTCTGTTGCTGAGTTATTTAATGCGCCCGCATAGTTATTATATGCCAATGTATCATTACGGTTACTACCCGTCGTACTATCATTCTACACGTGTAGTCAATAATTACAGAACAACTACTAGTCCGGCGGTATCACATTCATCGTCATATAACCGCAGCAGCTTAAGCCAGCCATCAAGTTCACAACGCTCCTTCAGTCGCCGTGATAATTCGCAGCCTGTTCGCAGTGGCGGTTTTGGCAACCATTCATCTGGCTCATCCTCAGGTTTTGGCAGCAGCAACCGTTCATCAGGTTTTGGTTCATCGTCGCACAGAAGCTTTGGCGGTGGCCGTTCAAGCTTTGGCAGGAGAAGATAAACTTTAATTATTGAATAACTAATAAACCCATACCGATAACCGATAACCCAATAACAAATACCATGAGCATATTCGACAGATTATTCCGTATAGGCAAGGCAGAGGCCAACGCCGCAGTAGATAAATTAGAAGATCCATCAAAAATGGCGGATCAAATCCTTCGCGAACTGCGGGAAAACTATCAGCAGGCCATACAAGGCGAAGCTGAAATAAAAGCTCAGGCCTTGCAGCACCGCGCAAGTGAATTGCAGGCCCGCAACAAAGCAAACGATTGGGAAAAGAAAACAAACGATTTGTTAGATAGAGTAGATGCCAAACAACTGGATGAGGCTCAGGGTAACGATTTAGCAGCCAAAGCGGCGCAAGCACATGAGGACGCCTTAAAAGAGGCCGACCAGTACAGAGCCATGGCCGAAAAAGAGGAAAGCGCGGTTAACGTGATGGACCTTAAAATTAAACAGATCAAAGATCAAATTGCCGAAACCGAAAACCGTGCAAAAATGATCCAATCTCGTGCTAAAACTGCCGAAGTATCTGAGAAGATAAACAAAACATTATCAAACGTGGATACCGATGGTTTAATGCAAACCCTAAACCGTATGGACGAGCGGGCTTCGGCACAAGAGTTCCGTGCGGCAGCTTATGCGCAGATAGAAGATTCCACCCTATCAACAGAGCAGGAAATAAACAAGGCATTGGCCCAAAGCAACTCAACATCGGCGCTGGATGCCATTAAAGCCAAGAGGACTAAATTGCTTAATTAAAAAGTTGTGAATTTCGGGTTGCGTGTTTAAGTTAAATCGTTTTCGGCTTGCTAAATCGCAACCCGCACCAATAATACCAAAACCTGTGAACAATGTATATAACACCAGATAATAAAAAAACATATAAAGCTATTATCCTCATTAATGAGTTGATTAATGGCACTCATCAGTTTCAAACCGTTGCCAATGGCGACGATAAAATACTGGAGCCTTTGTTTATTGAGCTCATGTCAAAAGGATATGTGCAAGTATCGGGCATAAATTATGCGGTCACCGATAAGGGCCACGAGGTATATAATACCTTTATGCAGCGTTACTCAGAATACCTCAAAGTTTATGACATATTCTCGTATGTTGACCTTGAAAAAGGTGATTTTGCTTTTGCGAGGTATTTTGATTTTGAAACGGATGCCGCCTGGGATGCTTATAAAAACGACCAGCGTTTTGACGACTTGCGTATAGCCGTGGCCATGTTTAAAAAAGTTGACCCGGCCGAAATCGTGTTTATGTCGTTTATTAACGAGAATCGATTTGATGCTACATCAGCAGGATGGCAGATGGATCTGGTATCAGACAATAGCTGGAACGAGATAGAAGAGATTTGTGACACAGCCATTAAGCCCAAAGAAGTTGGCGAAGATGCCATGTTGGATATGATAGGTCAAGGGGCAGAGATAATGATGAAACTTTTACAAAAGGAAACTGAAGAGAAAGCATTATCAGCACAACAAGACAATAATAACAGCAGCGGTGGAACAGTTATAGAGGAATACGAAACCGTATCCTATTATGAGCCTTATTACGACCCTTATTATGTATCGCCCATATGGTTAGTGCCTTTGTTTTTGTGGTAGACAAGTTTATATCTAATAATAAATTAGTTATTACTCATTTATTATATTAGCCATATGTTTAAACACGAGAAAAGGGTTGCGTTAATTGTTTTATTATATTTAATGGTTTGGTTAACAGGCTGTTCGCCATTAATTCTTCCAACAACATACCAAGTGCCAAATATTAAGGAAAAAGGCGACGCGCAAGTGGATATTGCGGTATCGGTATCACAAATGGATAATTTGCATGTGGCTTATTCACCCATCAAACACCTTGTTCTTGCCACATCTGTAAATTATGGTATTGACCGAGCCCAAAACTCTCATAATACAAAATTATCAATGTTTGGGGGAGGATATTATCATATGATAAATAATAACTTTATGTTTAGCGTATATGGACGTTATGGTTTCGGCGCAAGTACCGCTAAGACCTACGCTGATCCAGACCACTCTCCTGACCTTATGCACGTTACCACTATAAAGTATACTGATCTTCAAATCCAACCACAAGTTCTCTGGTCCGATAAACGTACAGAAGTTTACTCTGGTTTGCGCTTCTCATTAATAAACACAAAAAAATTTGATACTAATGATCATAACCGCAATTCTCCAGGAACCATGTATATATTAGAGCCATTTTTGGGATGTAGAGGAGGGTTTAGTAACCTAAAAGCGGACTTTCAAATGGGTATATATGGACACAAGTCGACCCATATTTACTCCCATCCTTATGAATTATTAGTTTATGGAAGAGAGTCTAACGATAGTATGCTTAATATGAGTATCGGAATTGCTTATATGTTTAATTTAAAGAAAAAGCATTTTGGCATAGAGGATTAAGTTACTAAACAAGATATTATTACTGCTAAAAGATGTTAACTTTAATTTTATGTACAATTACACTATCATGTTAACTTTAAACAAATGTTACCAACTTGTTAATGTTGGCTTAAAATTTGAAGTCTATAATTGAAAAATACTCGTAAATTAGATTATAATTTACCAGAATGCTAAAAGCCATATATTAACTTAATGTCAAATGTTGGTTAAAAGTTGGTTAAGTAGGCGGATAACCGCCAGGGATTTTATAAGTTTGAGGTTAAAACAGGATAAAACCAAGTGTAGAAATGGGAAGGAAAATATTGTTTACTACTGGTTCTATGAATCAAACGATTCAAATGCATCAGATAGCCAGTGAGTTACCTGAATACGATTGTTGGTTTAGCCATCTTTTTACAGATTCAACCATTATCAATTCTGTCATTAAAAATACTTCTATTATTGATGGCACCATTTTAGGAACTCATTTTAAAGAAAATTCCGAAAAATATTTACGGAGCCACAATTTGCAGATAGATTACCGTGCCGAGGCTAATGATTATGATCTGATTGTTTACTGTTCGGACCTGATGATACCCAAACGTATGCAAACTACCAAAACCATCTGGGTTCAGGAGGGCATGGTAGATAAGTTTACCGTAAAGAGTAAAGTAGTACAAGCATTAGGCTTACCACCCTGGTTCTGCGGCGACACATCGCTAAACGGTTCGTCAAACATATGTGATGTATATTGCACGGCATCGCAAGGATATAAAACCTATTTTGGTGGTACAGGTACCGATATCAACAAGATAGTTGTAACCGGTATGCCTAATTATGATAACCTTAAACAGTTTGCCAATAATAATTTTCCTTATCATGGCTACGTAATGGTTGCCAGTACTGATATGCGCGAAACTTACCGTTACGAAAACCGCCCCGCTTTTATTAAAAAAGCAGTGCAAATAGCTAACGGCCGCCAGTTATTATTTAAACTGCACCCTAACGAAAAGTTTGCACGTGCCCAGCGCGAAATTAAAAAATACGCGCCCATTGGTACATTAATATTTCAGCAGGGTAACACCAACGAAATGATCGCTAATTGCGAGGAACTCATTACCCAATACTCTACTGTAGTTTATACGGGCATTGCTTTGGGTAAAAAGGTGCATTCGTATTTTGATATTGACCAACTCCATAAGCTGGCACCCATTCAAAATGGCGGTACTTCATCGCGCAACATCGCCAATGTTTGCCGTAACTTTTTAGAGTATCAAGGCCCTAAAGAAGATTTTGTTAAGAACTTTAAATTCAAGCCAGCGCTATTCAAATCTTCAGAAAAGCGTGTACTAAGTGCAGTATCCGCGTAAGCCATATATGGGTCAGGGTTTAACCAAAATAGTAATTGTTGTTCAGGCGCGTATGTCGTCAAGTCGCCTTCCTGGCAAGGTAATGTTGCCAATTTTAGGTAAAAGTTTGTTGTACCGCATGATAGAACGCGTACAGATGATTAAGCATCAGGCAGAGATCGTGGTAGCAACCTCAACTGATACAAGGGATGATGTAATAGAAACCGAAGCTGCTACTATAGGTGTGCCTTGTTACCGCGGCAGCTTAGATAATTGCCTGGACAGGCATTACCAGGCGGGCAAAAAACATGAAGCTGATATTGTTATCAAAATACCTTCCGACTGTCCGCTTATTGATCCACGTATAATCGACGATGTATTAACCTTTTATTTTGACCACCCAGGCCAGTACGATTTTGTAAGCAACCTGCATCCCGCAACTTTTCCTGATGGTAACGATGTGGAGATCATGACGATGGACTGTTTGGAGAAAACGCAAAAGGAAGCTAACCGCCCGCTTGAACTGGAACATACCACGCCCTATATATGGGAGAATCCGGGTAAATTTAAAATAGCTAATATAGGCTGGTCAACCGGTTTAGACTATTCAATGTCGCATCGGTTTACCATTGATTACCCCGAAGATTATCAATTTATTAAACGGGTTTATGAAGAGCTATATCCGGCTAAAGCCGATTTTTCTTGCGATGATATACTAGCTTTATTAAAGGTTAAACCCGAGATATATAACATTAACGCGGCTTATGCTGGGGTTAACTGGTATCGTAACCATCTCAATGAATTGAAAACAGTAGGAGCTGATCAGACAAAATCATTAACCTAATGCCTAACATTGTTACTATATTTGTACTGAATTTGAATAATAAAAACGCGTAGTTGCCTGGCACATCGCGATAACACCAAATACAAAATAATTATCTAAATATGAATGATTTAAAGGATATAGCATTTAAGGTTCGCCAGCATATCATCCGCATGTCTACCGATGGCGGCTGTTTTGTAGGAGCTTCTTTATCCGCCGCCGACCTGATTGTTTACCTCTATACCAAGTTTTTAAACATCAATAAAGATAATCTGGACGACCCCAACCGTGATTATCTGTTTCTATCCAAAGGGCATGATGTACCCGCGTTATATGGCACCTTTGCCGAGATATGTTTATTAGAGCCCGAAAGGTTAAAAAATCACCTGTCTGTTAATGATCATATTTACTGGCATCCTAATACTAAAATTCCGGGGATAGAGTTTCATTCAGGTTCGTTGGGTCACCTGCCATCTGTTGCGCTGGGTGTTGCATTGGATATAAAAATGCGTGGCGGTAATAACCGGGTAATCTGCATTATTGGCGATGGTGAGTTAAACGAAGGTTCGTGCTGGGAAGCGGTACTGGTAGCTAACGCGCACAAGCTTGATAACCTCATCTTTGTGATAGATCGTAACCAGTTTCAGGCCAATATGGCAACTGAAGACCTGATACCCCTGGAGCCATTGCACGATAAATTTACCGCTTTTGGAGCAGCTGTTAAACGTATTGATGGGCATAGCTTTGAGGCGCTGGACGAAGCGTTTTCTGCCTATCCTTTTCAGCAAGGTAAGCTTAACGTGGTAATTGCCGATACCGTTCGTGGTAAAGGTTTGCCAAGCATTCAGGCACGTGCCGACCGTTGGTTCTGCAACTTTACCCATGATGAGGTAGAGTCGCTTTTAAAAGAATTAGGCGGCGAAGAAACAACAGAATTAACATCAGAAACATTAGTAGTAAGATAATATGTCGTACGAAGAACTATTAACCAAAACCGCTCTTGCCGACGAACGTTTTGTAGTAATGACTGCCGAGAACCGTGCTTTGGTACGTAACTTGCCCGGTATTTTAGGCAAACGCTTTATAGATACCGGTATTACAGAACAAACCATGGTTGGTGCCGCCGCAGGCTTAGCTTTACGCGGACGGATACCTGTTTTGCATGCGCTGGCTTCCTTTTTAACCATGCGCGCCTTTGAGTTTGTACGTACCGACGCCGGTATTCCAAATTTGCCGATTAAACTAAGTTCGTTCATCCCTGGTTTTTTATCGGATGGTAATGGCCCAACGCACCAGGCTATTGAGGATGTTTCCATTATGCGCGGTATACCTAACGTTACTGTTTTTGCTGCCGCCGATGAGCAGGACCTGGTAGGCATGTTGCCAGCCATCTGGGCATCGCCAAACCCGGCATATGTACGGATCAATACACGCAAAACAGAATACAACCATACCCCGTTTGAAATAGGCAAAGCAGAAGTAATTGCCGAAGGAACTGATGTTACGATATTAACGTACGGTTTATTGTTTGAGCAGGCACTTATAGCGATGCAAATATTGAAAGACCAGGGTTTATCTGTTGGCCTGGTTAATATGCGCAGCTTAAAACCTGTTGATGAGCAGGCTATTTTGAAAGTGGCCAAAGCATCAAAACTGGTTGTCACCCTGGAAGACCACTTTAATACAGGCGGCTTATATACTATTGTTGCCGAAACATTGTTGAAACACCAAACAATGGCTAAAGTAATGCCTTACGGTTTGGATAAATGGTTTAAGCCCGCCCTGCTGCCCGAAGTGCTG
This sequence comes from Mucilaginibacter sp., assembly GCA_025352225.1. GTDB lineage: Bacteria > Bacteroidota > Bacteroidia > Sphingobacteriales > Sphingobacteriaceae > Mucilaginibacter. Next base: position 35,819 of record JANXTT010000024.1, read on the forward strand.
GCTTACGAAGGTTTTACTGGCAAGCAAATAGCCGAAAAAATATTAGGCTACACTACAAATGCCATTCAACCGGAAATTGCAACGCCGGAATTTGCCGAATAATGTTTTTTTAACTTTTTTAATTTTGACTTTTAACTTAAAAAAATGCCCAATACAATAAAATTCAATGCCGATTATCCGGTAATTAAAAAATCTGACGAACTGTATGAGCGTGCTTTAAAAGTGCAGGCCCCCGTTACACAAACTTTAGCTAAGGGCCCCGGCCAGTGGACAAAAGGTGTAGCTCCAAAATATATCCAAAAAGGAAAAGGTTCGCACGTTTGGGATGTTGACGGGAATGAATATATCGACTTTAATGCTGCTATCGGCCCAATCTCGCTAGGTTATGCCTATCCATGTGTTGACGAAGCCATTAAAAAGCAATTGGAAGAAGGTATCACCTTCTCGCTAATGCATCCATTAGAGGTTGAGTTTTCTGAACTGATACAAGAAATTATCCCGAATGCCGAGGCCGTAAAAATATCGAAAACTGGTGCTGATGTTTGTTCGGCAGCCATACGTGTAGCCCGTGCATTTACTGGTCGCGAAACTGTGTTTTGCTGCGGTTACCACGGTTGGCACGATTGGTACATTGGTGTTACCAGCCGTAACGCGGGTATTCCAGAGGCTATCCAGAACATGACGTATACCTTCGATTATAACAATATCGAATCAATTAAAGAGGCATTGGATGATACAGTTGCCGCTTTAATTTTAGAGCCATTTATTTTTGAGGCTCCTAAACCAGGCTTTTTAAAAGAACTGGCTGAGGTATGTAAAGCCAATGGCACCCTGCTTATTTTTGACGAAATGTGGACAGGCTTCCGCATTGCCATCGGTGGCGCGCAGGAGTACTTTGATGTAAAGCCCGACCTGGCCGTATACTCAAAAGCTTGCGCCAATGGCATGCCTATCGCCATATTAACCGGCCGTAAAGATGTAATGGATCTTTTTAATTCAGAAGTTTTCAGCTATACCACTTTTGGTGGCGAAACGCTTTCTTTGGCTGCCTCGATAGCAACCATTAAGGAGCTCCGCGAAAAAAATGTCCCTCAATATTTAGACGAAAAAGGGGCCATCATGAAAGATGGTTACAACCAGATAGCTATTGAAAGCGGTATGGATAAATACACCAAGTGTGTAGGTTACAACTGCCGCTCAATGGTAACTTTTACGCCAGATGCCGGAAACGGTTTGGAAGTAAAAGCCCTTATGCAGCAGGAAATGATCAAACGCGGTGTGCTATGGGCAGGTTTCCATAACATGTGCTTTAGCCATAACGACGAAGACCTGGCCTACACCTTATCTGCTTATAGGGATGTGATGCCGATAATGAAAGCGGCGATTGAAAGTGGCAATGTAAAATCTTATCTGAAGGGTGAGGTTTTAGAAGCCGTGTTCCGTAAAGTGAGCGATTATAATATAAAACCTAAAAAAGCAACGGTTTAAGCGGATGGATTTGTTCTCATTAAAAGATAAAACCGCTGTAGTAACCGGTGCTTTGGGCCTGATAGGCAAAAAGCATTGCGAAGCCTTAGCGCATGCTGGCGCGCACGTAGTTGTAGCCGATGTAAATGAAGAGCACTCTAAAATGTTCGCCGCCGAATTGGGTGCGCAGCATTTGGGTTTAGGCGTTAATGTTACCAGCCCGGAGTCATTAAAAGCCGCGCGCGATAAAATATTGGCCTGTTATGGCTCAATTGATATATTGGTAAACAATGCAGCTATTAATGATATGTTCGAAAACCCGGCTATGGCTAAGGATCTTTCGGCGTTTGAAAATTATCCCTTGGATGCTTTTCAAAAATCATTGGATGTAAATGTTACCGGCGTGTTTTTATGTTCACAGATATTGGGTACCGTAATGGCGGAGCAGGGTAGTGGCAGCATTATTAATGTGGCTTCAACCTACGGTATGGTTGGCCCCGATCAAAGCATTTATCGTAACTCATGCGGCGAACAAACGTTTTTTAAATCGGCAGCCTATCCGGTTACAAAAGGCGCGGTAATTAACTTTACACGCTTTTTAGCGGCATACTGGGGTTGTAAAGGTGTGCGGGTAAATACCTTATCACCGGGAGGGGTTGAAAACAGTCAGGATGAGTTTTTTGTAGGGAATTATTCTGCGAAAACTTTATTGGGCCGAATGGCTAAGGCCGATGATTACCAGGGCGCGCTAGTGTTTTTGGCAAGCGATGCTTCGGCGTACATGACGGGTGCTAACTTAGTGGTTGACGGGGGCTGGACAGCGATTTAACGTGATGAACCAACTAACAGATCAACTAAAAGAAAAAGCATTGCAGATAAAAATGCTCATTACCGATTGTGATGGCGTTTTAACGGATGCTGGTGTATATTATGGCGAAGCGGGTGAAGTGCTTAAAAAGTTTAACATCCGCGATGGCATGGGCGTGGAGCGTTTGCGTAACCTTGCAGGTATTGAAACTGGTATTATCACCGGTGAATTATCGCCATCAGTTGCCAAACGTGCCGAAAAATTAAAAATAACCCAGCTATATTTGGGTATTAAAGATAAACCATCAGTACTGCGTCACATTTTAAGTAGCCTTGAGCTGCAGGCGTCACAGATAGCGTATATTGGTGATGATGCTAACGATCTGGAAATTATGGCTATGGTTGGCTTTACTGCCAGTCCGGCTGATGGATTGTATTTCGTGCGTGATAAAGTAGATTATATTTGCCAGGCCAAAGGTGGCGAGGGCTGTTTCAGAGAATTTGCCGAATTAATAATATCGGTTCAATCAAATAGTAATAAAAACTAAAATGAGTAAAACAATCAGTTTAAACACCGGGCGTAAAATAGGCGCAGGTGAACCATGTTACATTATTGCCGAGATCGGTATTAACCACAATGGTTCAATTGACATTGCAAAAAAGTTAATTGACGAAGCAGTTATCGCTAAAGCGGATGCTGTTAAATTTCAAAAACGTACGCCCGAAATTTGCGTTCCTAAAGATCAATGGGAAATTATGCGCGATACGCCATGGGGCCGTATGTCATACATCAACTACAAACGCAAAACAGAGTTTGGCGCCATCGAGTATGCCGCTATTGATCAATATTGCAAAGAAATGGGTATCGACTGGTTTGTGTCAACCTGGGACGTGGAAGCTGTGGACTTTATGGAGCAGTTTGATACACCGATGTACAAACTCGCGTCAGCATCATTAACAGATTTTCCGTTGATCGAAAAAATATTGCAAACTGGCCGCCCGCTGATGTTATCAACAGGGATGTCAACCACGCAAGAGATTGAGGATGCTATGGCTCTGGTTCATAATTTTAATCCAGATTATCCTTTAATGGTTGCTCATTCAACATCGGCTTATCCATGTAAACCCGAAGAGCTTAACCTTAAAATGATACCCGTATTGGCCGCAAAATACCCAACAGCGCCAATAGGATACTCTGGTCACGAAACCGGCTTGGCAACTACTGTAGCTGCATCAGCCATAGGTGCAACGTTTGTGGAACGCCACTTTACCTTAGATCGCGCCATGTGGGGGTCTGATCATGCTGCTTCTGTTGAGCCACAAGGCCTGCAACGCTTGGTACGCGATATCCGCGATGTGGAAACTGCCATGGGCGACGGTATTAAAAGGGTATACGAATCAGAAATTGGGCCAATGAAACGTTTACGCGTAAATATTAACGCGCCGAGTGTAGAAAAATAGTTTTTTGAGGAAACGTGTAAATTGAATTTGATAAGATAGATGAGCGGTGCAAGCGAAAATTTACAGCAGGTAACATTAGTTACCACCATTATTTTAGTATGCTGGATAGCTATTATGATAGCCTGGGAGCGAATATCCCCTTATCGTAAGGGCTTGCCGTTTTTTCGTGATGGCTTTTGGGTGGACCTAGTTTGGTACACCCTTATACAAAGCTTCTTCTTAAAAATCCTCATTTTCGACTATATAATTGCCCCTATGCAGCAACATGTGCATTGGGATGGTATACATGCTTTTCAGGCATGGCCGTTGTGGTTGCAGGTAACGTTCTTTGTTGTTACCCACGATCTCTATATTTATTTGTTCCATCGTTTTCAGCATTATAGCCCGTTTTTCTGGCGCACGCACGAGGCTCATCACTCCGGTAAGCATGTCGATTTTATGGCAGGATCACGCTCTCATGCCGTAGAGATCATTATTAACCAGACTATTGAATTTGCACCCATTATTATATTGCTGGGTCCAACATCTCCCGTGGTGCCTATAAAGGCTATGATTGATGCTACAATGGGGATGTTTATCCATGCTAATATTGATGTTAAATTGGGTAAGCTTAAATACTTTTTAAACTCGCCCGAACTGCATTTATGGCACCATGCCAATTACAAAGAAGTATTCCACGCTAATTTTTCTACCAAGTTTTCAATTTGGGATTATATATTTGGTACGGCTTATTTCCCGGGCCATAAACCTGGGAACGAGCCGGAAAACTGGGGTCTGCATTATGATTTCCCGCGGGATTATTTTTTGCAACATGCCTTCTCGGTAAAACGATTTGACGAGCAAAGCCTGTTAAAGTATAAATGGTTTAGCTGGTACTATAATCTGCGGCCCAATTTTATCAGGCTTTTTAAAAAAACATCGATACAAACTCCTGCAATTCAGCAGGATGCAACAATTACCCAATCTTCAATAATAGTTAACGCAGCTGAATTGCAGGATGTATAAAACTAATTATTAACTTGCGTGTTAATTGTACTAAGTTTTACTAATACCTGTATATTTTGCGCTGGCTATTTTTATTCATCGCTTCGTTATTTGAAGCCCTTTGGACTTATGCTGTTAAGTATTTGAATTTCAGCAACCTTAAAACATTAAGGTTCGATAATTTTTATAAAATGGATGGCGGCCTGCCTATATTTTTGCCTTTGGCAGGTTATATTCTTTTTGGTATCGGTAACATCTATTTCTTTTCGCTATCACTCAAATCGCTTACCAATGCCACCGCTTACTCTGTTTGGACGGCCATGACCATTGTAGTTTTAAAGCTGATTGAGTTGCTCTACTTCAAACAAAAAATATCTGTAATTGAATTTATGTTCATCCTGATGATACTAGTTGGTATTATGGGCCTCAAATTTTACGCTACTCCGGAGAAAGTGTAGCACAAAATACATTTGTTACAATCTAAAAGCGGCACACAAGGCTCAATTACGATATTAACTCATTATTTTTATTGAAAAGCAACTACCATTCTGCCTTCATTTTTGACTGTGTTGAATGTAAAAGAAGCTATTTTTCTATCCTTAACAGTTAAAAAATATTTAATTACATCGTTAGATTGGTTATTAGATACATCTGGAATGATGACAATGTCCTTATTATTCGAAACTGTTTTTATACCACCTATAAACGTGGTAAGTGCTATTCCAGGTGTTTTATCTTCTTTATCCGTTCCTTTAAATGTAGAAACAAACATGGATACGCCATTTTTCCGTACGATCACATACTGGGACGAAGCACCCATATCCAGTTCTTTTACTGTATAGTATGAATTTTCGCTGGCATCTTTTTGTAAAAAGTCACCTTTGTATTTTACAAAATCATCTCCAAGCCCTAGGGTAGCTTTCATCATCGTATTTGCAATATCCAGGCCTTTAGCAGCGTCCGCGTCTGTATTTGTTTTAACGGGTACTGACTGTGCATTGCTAAATACCGGAAAAAGCATCGCAGTTAATGTAATGATTAAAATAAATGTTCGTTTCATAATTTAAATTTAGAATGGAAAGTTAAATTTAAAAATAGACTTTAAATAATTTTTTAAAAAATAGGATGTGTTTAGGATACGATGTTGAAGCATCCATATAGCAGTGATGTAGGTATTTATATTCCATTAAGTTAAACTCTGCAACTTATCCATAGCATGCTCTACGGCTTGCTTTAAGCAATAACCGGGGTTGATGCTCAATATAAGTAGGGTAAACAATTGACTTACCCGCTACTACTATAGTTAGGTTTAACTCAATTGCAAGCCGTTTAATTTCATAAGCACCTTTTCTGCCTACCGCCGATGCCGGGAAGAGTATTTTATTATTTGTTGACTTTTTGATTAGATTGGCTTTTGGTAAAACCCATTCCAGTTTAATGGATTTATTGTTAAAGATATCAGCAATATCCTGATGCGGTGTTATAATCTGGCTTGATTTGGTAAGTGCTGAACTTTCTAGATCTAGCAATTGTTGAGGTGCCCGAAAATCGTTCAACGTTTCACTTTCAGGAAATATTTTGCAAGCCAGATCTAATCTGTCATGCAATTTCTGTATGGGTAAACGAGTCATAAAAACATCAAATGTTCTGCCTCCAAAAACACCTTCATCCCAAAGAAAAGGTAAAAGATTTTGCGATATTACCAGGTGCGTAGTTTCGACAGGTATTTTTTTAGCCGCCGCTTGAGCCATTAATTTATCAAAGCGCAGTAATAAGGAAAATACATTTTTTTTCGATTTGGATAAAATCCGGATATAAAGTATTCTTTGTAATGCAGCAAAGGACAGGTGTATGGTATTTGAAGCGTTTTTCGTTTTCCAGTTGTAGCGTGCAAGCCTATTGAACCTGTTTTGCCGAAATGGGATAATAAAGAAATCATTTACTGATGCAACAGTAGTTATATAAGCGTCTAATTCTGGCCATTTTTCGTCTACTATAAATGTAGTAATCGCTTTTTTCTTATTAATAGGGGTAATTGCAGTGTTTTTAAAACACGTTAAATTTCCACAGGAATAACAATCATTAAGTTTTGAAGGTTGAAAAACGGGTTTGGGATTGTTAATATTGGGGTCTTTGTTTTTGTTAACACTTTTAAATTTTACGATAAGTTTATCGGGAGTAATGTCAATTTCAATTCTGAATGAATAAGCCGACCTAAAACGAAGATCAATATAGTTCCATTTTACAGTAGCGTCCCTGTTTTTTTCGGCTAGCGAGCCTTTAATAATTTGGGTATGTTTATGCCTTTCAATAATTTCGAAGTGGGCATTCAACGCGGCATCATATAAAGCATTTGAAAGCTGACACAAACCTCCGGCTACGGTCGGAATTATACAACCCTCCCTAATTTCCCTCCCTATTACAAACTGCTTACCTATATTGGGATTGCCAATGTACTTCCAAAAACTAAATATGTTGTTTGCCGGTATTTCAATACCATTCAGCATTTTGGCAGCCGATCGCAGATTTTGAACCTTGCCGGCTGTAAGTATCCAGTTGCTTTCATTATCATCAATGTTCCAAAGGTCGCTTTCTGATACTGCAATAATGGTTTCGTTTATAAGTTCATCAGTATCTGAAAACTTGCGTACTTCAGAAAATAAATTTTGAGATCCACGTTTTATAATAAAAACAAATGATTTTAGCCTGAATATGACGCCTTGCAATAAACTATGGTTTTCAGCTAAGATTTTCGTGGAACTCATATTACGCCGTTATAGGGGTTGACGTTGCATGTAAATTTATTCAAAATGCCTAATAAAACAAAAACAATATATTACATAGTGCGAAAATAATATTTGTTGGTAAAAGGTATTAACGGAATATGATGAGTTTTGAATTAACACCAACCTGAACAAATTAGCCCTTTATTGGTTTTTTCTTGTTTTAATATATAGGATTATATTTTATACCCATTATAGTTTAGAAGTCATGCTGATAAAATTGTAATGTCTATGTATTGCATTAATTATTACTTCCCCAATACCTCTAATACGAAAAAAAAGATGGCTACGCTGGCAAAGCCCAGGCTAATTAACCAGTATATTCGTTTTTTAACAAGGATAGAAATTGCGCCGATGGCTATGGCTATTTGAAACAGCGTTACCGACCGGGCGAGGGTATTATGGCTTTGTACATGCGCATGCGATTCCGCTTCGGCCTCTTTGGCTTTGTCCATTATTTCTTTTTGTTGAGCCTTATTTTCTTTAAGCTTCTGCTCGTCGGCGGGGATGGGCTGTTTGCCAAGTGCCTTGAGTATTTTACCGTTTGATGCCAATATTTCAGCTTTGATACCTTTGGCTTGGTAATAAGCCCATTGGTCGCTGGCATGTATCTGACTCAACATTGACTCGTCGGCATGGTGAGCCGCAATTAAGCTGGTAATGGCGGAGAATACCGCGATGATGGCCGTTGTTAAGGCAACATATACTACCCATTTGTTTCCTTCGGCCTCGGCATGGTGAGCCCCTTCATGTATATGTTCGTGTAACGATTCGGTGGGATCTTCTAATTCTTCCATGGGTATTGGTTTATAAATTCTAAACGTAAATGTAAAACTAAAAAGTATATTGCAGTATTGGCATCGCGTAAAACAGAGCAACACTAGTTAACGTTTTAGAGCGGTTTTGTTTATTTAAAATTAGGTGTGCACTTAGCGGTTTTACAAAGGTTAACCCTGAGTTTTTTTAACCCCGGCAATAAAATCCTTGAGGTAATAAGGTTCAAAATAGGCCACGTCAACAAAGTTGTTATTGTTAAAGTTTTGCAAAGCGGGGCTTAACAGATCCCTTGCCGAATTAACAAAGTCCACCATGTTAATAAACAAGGCATTAGGGTTATGACCCAGGGTTGCTTTACATTTCTCGGCACCATCGCCAAAAAATATCATTTGTTGGGTAGATAATAGATCATCAAAACTATTCTCATTGATAACCTCGGCACTGGTAGGTTTTATTTGCTTGCCATGTGCATCAAAAATGGCAGTATAAACTTCCATGCGGCGGGCGTCAATCATGGGGCAAAGCAAGGTGTTGGGCTCAATATTTATCTCCTTACGGGATATAAGCCCATGCGCCATTGCTGCTAAGGTTTCAACAGATATAAGTGGTTTATCAAGCGAAAAGCATAAACCTTTTGCCGTTGATACCCCTATGCGCAAACCCGTGTATGAGCCGGGCCCGCAACTAACTGCAACAGCATCCAGCAGGGCATAAGCTAATCCTGCTTCTTTAAAAACTTCGGCTATATACAGGGTTATAACTTCGGCATGTATGTTACGCTGGTTAATTTCGCGCAGGGCAAGTATGTTATTATCCGCCGCTAAGGCAACAGAGCACGATGTGGTGGCGGTTTCTATAAGCAGTAATAAACTCATATTTTTAGGGTACAGGGTCGTGCCCGTGGCCACCCCAGGGGTTGCAGCGGGCAATGCGTTTCAAAGTTAACCATCCGCCCTTAAAGGCGCCATGTTTTTTTATGGCCTCCATGCCAAATTGCGAACAAGTTGGGGTGTAGCGACATTGCTGGCCCAGCAAGGGTGATAGTAAATATTGGTACCCCCTGATGAGCACTATAAAAATACCGCCAATAAACCATTGCACTATACGTATAATTGCGCCCATTATTTAAGTTGCGCGCAAATTTGCATCAGTGCCTTTTGCATTTTCTTCTCAAAAAAATCATACTGGGGTATCTCTTTACCTATAAAACCGATAGATAATACCAGCGTTTTATCCACGGCAAGCAAATGATTGTAAAGGTATTGTTGTTTAAGCATGCGATAGGCTTCACGCATACGGCGTTTGATCAGATTACGATCTACAGCATGTTTATAACGCTTTTTTGATACTGCAAATACTACTTGCGCGGCAAACGGCTCACTTACCGGCGAGACAAGCATAGCAACCTTATATGGGTAGCATAAAAAAGAAGAACCGTTATGAAAAAGCCCTTCAATAAGCTTTTTATTACATAACCGTTCTTCTTTTTTAAATGTATACATACAATTGCAACTGAACCGAAAAATAAATATTACCCGGCGGCACCAGCCCGATTAACGGGAAGCAATCGGCGTACTATGCTTTATGGCGACGTTCGTCAGATACTGACAATCTTTTTCTTCCTTTTGCTCTACGTGAAGCTAAAATTCTTCTGCCATTAGCAGTTGACATACGCTCACGGAATCCGTGTTTATTTCTTCTTTTACGCTGAGAAGGCTGAAACGTTCTTTTCATGACTATTTACTTATATACGCTGTTTTAAAAACAAGAGCGCAAATATAGTGTAGTTTTTTCACAATTCAAACGGCGTTTGTGTTTTTATTGTAGATAGTTTTTTTGAATATGACTCGGTGTTTGATGATGTATCTTGTAAAGTATTAAGCAGTCTCGCATGTCGTTCTTAATAACATTCAGATAAGAATGCTCAAATTAGACTAAATCATATACAAAACTCGTCCTTTTCTTTATCTTCCTGCCAGGTATATTCTATCTCCCGCGCAATTTTGCGGGCGAATTCTGCCCCGTGAATATCCTTTAAAAATCCAAGTGTCATATCCATACCCGCGCTAACACCCGATGACGTGTAATACTTGCCCGCAACTATCCACCGAGCCTGGTTTATCCATTGAACAAGCGGCCCCTGTGTTTTTACCCAGTCCAATGCACGCTTGTTTGAAGTTGCTCGTTTATAATCTAACAAACCTGTTTTTGCTAGTAAAGCGCTGCCAGTGCATACCGTTAAAACGTATTGACTATTTATGGCTGTTTGTTTTATCAATTGAATTAATGGTACATTGCCAACTTCTATGCGGGCGCCAAATCCACCTGGAATTATAAATATATCGGTACCATTACTAATACTTTCTAAACTATCGCTGCAGATTTTTACGCCATGTGTATTATGAACTAAGCCACCCATTTGCGAATAAAAATATACCTGATAATAATCCTTTAATCGCCCCAGAATTTCTACAGGGCCAAATACATCCAGTGTTTCAAAGTCGTTGAACAATAGCACGGATACTTTCATTATACTTAAACTTTATTAGCCAGCAGATCCCTGATCTCGGTTAACAACAGCTCTTCTTTAGTAGGAGGTATGGGTACGGTTGGTACTTCGGCTTCCTTGCGTTTCATCCTGTTTATGCCTTTAATAACTAGGAATATGATGAATGCAATAATTATAAAGTCGATCACGTTGTTAATAAACAAGCCGTAATTAATAGCCACTTCAGGGGTTTTACCGATAGCCGGTTTTAAAACGTATTTAACATTCTTAAAGTCGATGCCATTTAATACTAGCCCGATTGGAGGCATAATAACATCAGTAACTAAGGATGTTACAATTTTACCAAAAGCGGCACCAATAATAACACCTACAGCCAAATCGACAACATTGCCCCTAACTGCAAATTCTTTAAATTCTTTAACCAGTCCCATATTTATTGGTTTATGAGTATATAATGCAAGTTATTAAATGATTTTTAAAAAAAGCGAACATTTTTTTGTTTATGCGGTTAATAGTTTCAAAAAAATTAAGGTGATGATGCCGATGCTATTGCGCATAACGAACAAAAAGCCTGCAATATCATGCTTTTTTGTTCGGCCTAATTAATGTATTTTTGCCACAGTCCATTATGTTAAAACAAAATTTACAACAAAAGCTTCTACAAAAACTATCGCCGCAGCAAATACAATTTATCAAGCTGTTGCAAGTCCCTACTGTGTCTTTAGATACCCGTATAAAGGAAGAGCTCGAAGAAAATCCTGCACTGGAAGACTTTAGCCTTTCCAATATGAGTGAACCCGACGAGCAGTATCCCGATAAGGACCCTGATGATGATAACTTTAGCAAGGACGATAATGAGCAGAGTGATTTTGATGAGTTTAATATAGACGACTACCTGCAGGACGATAACGTAAACGACTACGGTTCGCGCTATGACCAAAATGGCGATGACGATGAGGAACGTAAGGAAATGCCGATAGCTATACAATCATCGTTTTTTGAAAGTTTGCAGAACCAACTTGACTTGTTGCCACTGTCTGACAAAGATTTTAGCATAGGCGAGCAGATTATTGGTAGTTTGGATGATGATGGTTACCTGCGCAGGCCAATAATGTCGATAACTGACGACCTGGCGTTTTCGCGGAATATTATGGCCGAAGATGAAGAGGTAGAGGATATGTTAAAGGTGATACAAAGCTTTGACCCTGCCGGTGTTGGCGCTCGTGATTTACAGGAGTGCCTGCTTATCCAGTTACGGAAAAAGGACGCTAATGACCCCATTGTAAAAAAAGCCATCAAAGTTGTGGAGGATTACCTGGACGAGTTTACCCGCAAACACTATGATAAGTTGGAGCGATCGTTAGGTATGAATTCTATGGAGCTAAAAGGGGTGGTGAACGAGATACTAAAGCTTAACCCTAAGCCCGGCGACTCAAACGAGGTAAATACAAAGCAAATGCAGGTTATTCCGGATTTTCATATCAGTAATAATGATGGTGTGCTGATATTGACCTTAAATTCAAAAAATGCTCCCGAACTGCGTGTAAGCCGCTCATATCAGGATATGTTTGAGCACTATGATAAATCGGCGCAAAAGGATAAAAAAATGCGGGAGGCTGTGCAATTTGTTAAGCAAAAGCTCGATTCGGCAAAGTGGTTTATTGATGCAATAAAGCAACGGCAGCAAACGCTGCTTAAAACCATGAATGCCATAATGCATTATCAATACGAGTTTTTTCTGACTGGCGATGAGCGTAACCTGCGCCCCATGATATTAAAGGATATTGCCGACAGGATAGCGATGGATATTTCAACCGTGTCGCGCGTGGCCAACTCCAAATATGTACAAACCGAGTTTGGCACTTTTCTGCTTAAATCGTTCTTCTCCGAAGCGATACAGATGGAGAGTGGCGAAGAGGTATCAAACAAAGAGGTTAAAAAGATACTTGAGGACTTTATAGGAGCCGAAGATAAACTGCACCCTTTAGCCGATGAAAAGCTTACAGAGATACTAAAAGAACGCGGCTACAACATAGCCCGTCGTACTGTAGCCAAATACCGCGAGCAAATGAATATCCCGGTAGCCCGGTTAAGGAAAGAGTTGTAATAGGGGGAGAATATATAGCAAACCATGTACTTTTTTAAACATAATTTTTATTTTTAAATTTATTACAATATATTTGCGCCTCTTTTGAAAAGGAATATATTAATAAGATGAAAAAAGATTTGCATCCATCCAGCTATAGATTTGTTGTTTTTAAAGATTTGTCTAACGACTATGCTTTTTTAACAAAATCATGTATCGATACCAAAGAATCCATAAAATGGGAAGACGGTAACGAATACCCACTTGTAAAATTAGAAATTTCGCATACATCGCACCCATTCTTTACAGGTAAGATGAAGCTTATTGATACAGCAGGCCGTATTGATAAATTCAAGACCCGTTACAAGCGATAATCATTAATAAAAAATAAAATAATTGAAAGTCCGGGCTTTGCAGTCCGGACTTTTTTTATTTTTGCCCCATGGCAATTATCCTGTTCGACGATAGCGCACACCAATCGCTGCTGCCCTTAACTTTTACGCGCCCTGTTGCCGATATGCGCATCGGTATACTAACCATTGCAGAAAAGTGGGCCAAATGTTTAAATCTGCCATTTTCTTTTCACACGCAATCTTATCTGGAGAGTAAATTTCCGATGCGATTAGAGCCGCGTAACTTGTTTCTTAATGGTTCGGTTTGCCCAGACGAGAACTTGCTGGAAGCTATTTACAAACTACACGCAGGTTCTGCTTTGATGAAAGATGGACTTTTTATAGCGGTAAAGTTAAATGAATGGGATGCAGCAGATTTTGATGCATCCAATCCGGCAGCGTATGAATCCGTAAATTATGCTGGCGAATTTGTTAAGATTAAGCACCCCGAAGATGTTTTTAAGCATAATGCTACGGAGTTGGGTAAAGATTTTAAACTACTTACCCAAGGTCGGTCCAGCGCGAGTTTAAGCACTACAAATGTTTTTATTGGTGATAATTTTTTTGCCGAAGAAGGAGCCGAAGCGGAGTGTTCAACATTTAACAGCAAAGGCGGCCCTGTTTACTTAGGTAAAAACTCATCGGTTTGGGAAGGTAGCCATATTCGCGGGGCGTTTTCGTTAGGTGATAATTCGCAGGTAAAAATGGGGGCCAAAATTTATGGGGGCACCACCATTGGCCCATTTTGCAGGGTAGGCGGCGAAGTTAGCAATGCAGTAATATGGGGTTATTCATCTAAGGGACACGAGGGATTTTTGGGCAACTCGGTGCTGGGAGAGTGGTGCAATATAGGTGCCGACTCTAATAATTCCAACCTGAAAAACAACTACGACGAAGTAAAACTATGGGATTACACAACCCAGAGTTTCCGTAAAACCGGACTTCAATTTTGTGGGCTCATCATGGGCGACCATGCTAAATGTGGTATCAATACCATGTTTAACACAGGTACGGTAGTGGGTGTTAGCGCCAATGTTTTTGGTGCGGGTTATCCGCGTAATTTTATTCCAGATTTTGCCTGGGGTGGTGCGCATGGATTTGATGTATATAGCCTCAACAAAATGTTTGATACGGCTAAAAAAGTTTATGAACGCCGCGATGGGCGTGCTTTTGATGAAACTGAGCAAAATATACTGGAAAAGGTATTTGAACTAACAGAAACATATAGAAAATTTTAACTATCACAATAAATAAGTAAAATGAGAAAAAAAATAGTTGCCGGCAACTGGAAAATGAATTTGGACTATACTGATGGGCTGAGCCTGTTTTCGGAAGTTATCAATATGGTGAAGGACGAAGTAACCGGAGATCAGCAGGCTGTAGTATGTAGCCCGTTTATACATCTGCACAGCCTTGCACAAATGGCTAAAGGGTACCATAAAGTGGCTGTAGGAGCCCAGAATGCACACCAGGCCGAGTCTGGTGCGTACACAGGTGAAATATCCACCAAGATGATTGCTTCGGTAGGTGCACAATATGTAATACTGGGCCACTCGGAACGCCGCCAGTACTTTGGCGAAACCAATGAGCTATTAGCTAAAAAAACTGATATGGCTTTAAAAAATCAGTTAAAACCAATCTTCTGCATTGGCGAAACATTAGAAGAACGCCAGGCCGAAAAACATTTCGACGTGATTAAACAACAATTGGTTGAAGGTGTTTTCCATCTGGAAGCTGTGGATTTTGATAAGCTGGTATTAGCTTACGAACCTGTTTGGGCGATTGGTACAGGCGTAACTGCAAGTGCGGAGCAAGCGCAGGAGATTCATGCCTTTATTCGTAAAGAAATTGCTGAAAAATACGATCAAACTGTTGCCGATGGCATTACCATTTTATATGGTGGGAGTTGCAATCCTAAAAATGCTGCCGAACTTTTTGCCAAAGAAGATATTGACGGTGGACTGATAGGTGGAGCATCCCTAAAATCTCGTGATTTTGTAGATATATTGAAGACTTTTAATTGATTTTAATATCAGATACTTAGTATCAAGATATGGTCTGTGATGTTTTATAGCTGACTTTGTTGTTGCGGCCTGGTTGTATATTTTTATATGTTACTGATCATGCTTAATGTAAATCTCAATACTAAAAAATGAATTATTACGAACTTCTTTTCACCACAGTTACTACCGAAGATTACCAGCAGGATTTGCTGATAAATGCCCTGGCAGAATTTGGTTTTGACACTTTTGAAGAAATAGATTTGGGGTTTAAGGCGTATATCCCGACAGATAATTTTAAACGAGTGGATTTGGACGAGGCTTTAAAATCTTACCACGAGATGTTTACGTTTTCGTATGATATTACGCTTATTCCACAAAAGAACTGGAACGAGGTATGGGAGAGTAATTTTGAGCCTATACAGATAGGCGATCAAATCAACGTAAGGGCTACCTTCCATCCCGCTAAACCCGAATTTGCTTACGAGATAGTGATTGACCCTAAAATGGCCTTCGGAACCGGGCATCACGAAACAACCTCCATGATGATGGCCCATATGTTGGAAGCCGATTTTAAAGGCAAAAAGGTATTGGATATGGGTTGTGGTACTGGTATTTTAGCTATACTGGCATCAAAAATGGGCGCGTCAGAACTTGTGGCTATTGATTATGACGAGGTATGTTACGATAGCACTATCGAAAACGCTGCCTTAAACACCGTAAATAACATTAAAGCCATCTGCGGATCAAAAGAGGCAATACCAGATGAGCAATATGACATTATACTGGCTAATATTAACCGTAATATATTAATAGATCAGATGGGGCATTACTCACAAGTCTTAAAATCCGCCGGTGAAATATACTTCAGCGGCTTTTATGAATCTCCAGATCTGGAAATTATTATACACGAGGCCGGTAAGCACGGTCTAAAATATATCGCCCATAAAAAAACTAAAGATTGGGTTGCCGCTAAGTTTGTAAATTAGTTCTGAGCCGGCAATCCCATCCTTGTTTTATTGCGAAGAAGCAATACCCATTTAGTTTCACTTGCAAAACCACGTAAAACTAAATGGGGTATTGATTAGTATTTCACAAAACGTGATATTCTTTACTTTCAATACATGTTTACACACATAATCTTTTTTAAATTAATAGTCACACTATTGTTATATTGTTACAACTTTTTTGTTTATTTGTAGTGATTATTTCCTAACAAGTAATTAATTTAAATGAGGGTACATTTTATAGCTATTGGGGGCAGTGCTATGCATAATTTGGCTATCGCTTTACATAAAAAGGGATGCACTGTTAGTGGGTCAGACGATGTTTTGTTTGAGCCTTCGGTTTCCCGGTTAGCTAAACATGGCATTTTACCTGCCGAAAATGGCTGGTACCCAGAAAAAATCACCACAGATATTGATGCTATTATATTAGGGATGCATGCCCGTATTGATAACCCTGAACTAATAAAGGCGCAGCAAATGGGTCTTAAAATATATTCGTATCCCGAATATATTTACGAACAATCAAAAGATAAAATACGTGTTGTAATAGGGGGAAGTCACGGTAAAACTACCATTACCTCTATGATATTACACGTGCTCCAAGCTGCAGGAATGGATTTTGATTACCTGGTTGGCGCGCAGTTGGCTGGTTTTGATACGATGGTTAAACTCACACAGAAGGCTCCGATAATTGTTATAGAGGGCGACGAGTACCTGGCATCACCGATTGACAGGCGGCCAAAGTTTCATTTATATAAAGCCAATATTGCTGTATTGAGCGGTATTGCGTGGGATCATATTAACGTTTTCCCAACATTTGAGGGTTATACCGAGCAATTTAGTATTTTTTTGAGAACTATAGAGTCCGGCGGTTCACTTGCATATTGTGGTACAGATGATGTGCTAAACACAGTAGTAGCAAAAGATATTTCAAATATTGAAAAAACGCCCTACTATTTACCAGAACACCAAATTAGCGATGGCATAACCAGTTTGGTATATAATTCAAAAAAATACCCTTTACAGGTATTTGGAGATCATAACTTGCTTAATATAGAAGCGGCCCGTTTAACATGCACGAAATTGGGAGTTGATAACGAAAAAATTTATCATTATATTCAAACATTTAAAGGTGCGGCGCGCCGTTTAGAAATATTGCTTGAAACAGCGATGGGTAACATTTATAAAGATTTTGCACATTCGCCATCCAAGCTAATAGCAACAGTACATGCGGTAAAAACACAATTTCCTGAAAGAAAGCTTGTTGCATTAATAGAATTGCATACCTTTAGCAGTCTGAATGAAAATTTTTTAAGTGAATATGCCGGTAGTATGGACGAAGCCGATGAGGCCATTGTTTTTATTGATGAGAAAACATTTCAACAAAAACAAATAGCACCGTACGAAGAAGAAACTGTTAAAAAGGCCTTTTTAAAGAATGATTTAATCTTTTTTAATCAGCCGGAGTCAATGGTCAGCTACATAGAAAATATAACGTTGGATAATATAAATATACTTTTGATGAGCTCCGGTAATTTTGGCGGCGTCGACTTAAGTAAGTTAACAGAAAAATTATTATTAAAAATTAATAAAATTGATATTGTAAATTAAAAAATTATCGTAACTTTATAATATTAAAATCAAAACCTAATCCTTAATTAATATTACATGAAAACTCTGGGAAAAAAAATCAGATTATTACGCCACCAAAGAGGCTGGAGCCAGGAAGACGTTGCCAAACGTTTAGATATTTCTATTCCTGCATTTTCTAAAATTGAAACCGGTATTACTGATATTAACTTGTCTAGATTGGAGCAAATTTCGATTTTATTTGACATGACAGTTGTACAGTTGTTAACGTTTAATGATTCTGAACAAGAACAAAAATACAACTCAGAACTTGACAATGTGAGCAAAAAATTAAACGATCGCGAAAGCGAAGTGATTGATCTTCAAAAGAAAGTAATAGAACTTTACGAAGAGCTACGTGTTAACAAAGCCATAGCATAATTTAAACCCGGTTCATTCCGGGTTTAATACTACCTTCATTTGTACCGAAACTCTTCGGTCTTTTTTTCTGTACAATTAATTTCTTCCTATAAATTTAAGAATACACTTAGGATAACTATTCCAGGTTATTTCATGGCCGATGCCTCAGCTATACTTATAGCTCATTTCTCTATAAAAACTCCTTTGGTAAATCGTAAATAAAAACAATTTATAATATACAATTGTACATCATCGGGTAATTGGTAACATAAATATTACATTTCAGGATAGTTCAGGATAGTTATAATAAAATCAATATATAAGTTTACACAGCCAATTATAAGTAAAATACTTATCAAAATAGCCGTTGATTTTGCTTTGATACGTTTTTAATATTTATACCGTGTTGTTTTAATTCCAATTATTTAAACATCATTATTTAAATGTTTTTTAATAGCTGTATATGCTAAAGCTACATTAATGCCTATTTAATATTCTAAAAACAAGTAAACCTATTATGAAAATCACAAATCTGTTAAAACTGATGCTTACGGGTATCCTTATGCTACAATTATCATTGATAGCATCAGCTAGTTCATTGCCAAAAGAAATTAATATCAATCAGGCTACCAAAAGTTTGATAGCACCCAAAGCCAGCCATTATCAATGGTATCTGGATGGGAAGCTTTTAGTTGCAGAAAATACGCAACAGCTTCATATAAATAAGGCCGGCATTTATGCTGTTGCCTTAACAAGTAAAACCGGGGTAACAACATTTAAAAAGGTTGATGTGGCAATTAATGCAGCGGGTGTTATTTATAAAATTTATTTGATAGGCGATAGTACCGTATCAACTTATACAGCAGGCTATTATCCACGAAGAGGATGGGGACAGGAATTACCTTTCTTTTTTGATAGCAGCGTACAAATTATTGATGATGCCGCGGCGGGTACCAGCTCAAAAAGCTTTTACAATTTTCAGTGGGCACCCATTCGTAATGTTTTAAAGCCGGGAGATTATGTTTTTATACAATTTGGTATCAATGATGGTGCTAAGGATACAGCCCGCCATACTGTTGACACAGGTAGTTTTAAAACTTATCTTACCAAATTTGTAAACGAAACAAAAGCAAAAGGTGCCCATCCTGTTATTGTGGCTACTTTAGTGAGAAACTCCTGGACCTCAACCGGCACTGTTTACCCAGCCTATCATGGGTATCCGGTAGCTGCCCGTGAACTAGCTGCTGCCATACATGTACCATTAATTGATCTGGATAAAAAATCAACTGCGCTTTTAGAAAGTGTTGGGCAAACCTATAGTACTAATTTCTTTTATAATAATTACGTTGCAGGCGATTGGCCAAATTACCCCAATGGCAACAAAGATGATGTGCATTTGCAGGAAATGGGTGCGATAGCTATGGCTAGTTTAGTTGCACAAGGTATTTCTGAATTAAGTGGTGATGCTAATGTATCCAAACTGATTCCGTTTTTACAACATGATCATAGAATTACCGTTACCAATAACCCAGCAAATGGGGGGTTAACTACTATAACCAATCTTTATCCCCCGGGTGCAACCATAACGCTTAAAACAATCCCTAACAGTGGTTTTGCGTTAACTAAATGGGCCCGTGCTGATGGAACCACTGCCAGTACCAGCCATCATTTTTCTTTTACTATGGGCAATGTGAGTGAATCTTTTACTGCTGATTTTAAATCGGGAGCTGCTGTAGCTTTGTCGGCTTATAATGCGGCCGATTCTGTTAATGTTTTAAAAACTATTGCATTAGGCAATAATAGCGATTCTGCCTTAGGAGCTGTATCGGGTTGTTATCCTAACCCTTTTGTTAATAATTTCACAATTAAAACAAGTGGTGCTTTTAGTTATACGATTAGAAACCTTGACGGGCAAATAGAGGAAAAAGGAACAGCTACAGATTACATCACTGTAGGTAATAACTTAAAACTCCCTGGCCTTTATATTGTATCTATTACCAAATCCAACTCATCAATCCCTCAGAACTTTAAAGTATTGAAACAATTACAGTAGTTATGTAAAAAGCTTATGCACCCGATGAGGGTGCATAAGCTTTTACTTATTCCCCTTATAGCAAAAAAATAAATATTTTTTGCTACCTGTAACTCAATTGTATGTATATTGTCTAATTGAGTAATATGATATTTTTAAAGCTCTTCCGCGAAAGTTTTATATTTGCTTTTGATGCGCTCAGGCAAAATAAGTTACGTACCGTACTCTCTTTATTGGGCATAACAATAGGTATTTTTACCATAATAGCTGTTTTTTCTCTGGTTGACACCTTCCGGGACAACTTGCAAAAAAGCGTTAATAAATTAGGCAACAATACTATTTTTATACAAAAATGGCCATGGGCATTTGATAATGATTATCCCTGGTGGAAATATGTGCAAAGGCCAAATCCAAACCTGCATGATTATGAGGAACTAAAAAAACGTGTGCAAACAGCTCAAGGAATAAACTATGAAATATGGCTCAGCAGGCGCACCATAAAATATAAAAGCAGCGTGGTAGAAAATGTGCAGGTAAGCGCGGTTTCTGACGGGTACGATAAAATCTGGACGCTCAATTTTCAGGATGGGCGCTATTTTACAGATCTGGAATCAAGAACAGGGTCTGCTATAGCTATGGTTGGATATGATGTAGCCGAGGGCTTGTTTAACGATGTAGGTATAGCCAATGGTAAAAAGATAAAAGTTTTAGGACACGATGTAACCATTGTTGGCGTTTTTACCAAAGATGGGGATGACTTGCTGGGGATATCTAAAGATAAATCTATTGTAATTCCGCTTAATTTTGCGCGCAATATAGTTGATGTGCAAAGTCAGAACTATGGCCCACAAGTGGTTGTGAAAGGCAAAAATGGGATTACAGAAGCCGAGGTAGAAAGCGAATTGGAAGGCGTAATGCGTTCTATAAGGAGGCAATCGCCTGCTGCGGATGATAATTTCTCCTTAAATAAAACTACCCTGATATCAAATCAGCTGGATAGTGTTTTTGAAAAAATAAATGTTGTTGGGTGGGTAATTGGTATTTTTTCAATTTTGGTAGGAGGGTTTGGAATAGCCAATATTATGTTTGTTTCTGTAAAAGAGCGAACTAATATCATAGGCATCCAAAAATCGTTAGGCGCAAAAGGTTACTTCATCATGTTACAGTTTTTGATTGAAGCGATTTTATTATGCATAATTGGCGGAGCCATTGGGATACTATTAGTATACCTGTTCACATTTGCAATAAAGGGTGTTTTTGATGTGCAAGTAGTAATTTATTTAAAAAACATATTTCTCGCTTTAAATATATCTGTTTCTATCGGTGTAATCTCGGGCATAGTACCCGCATACTTTGCATCAATCCTTGATCCGGTTGAAGCGATAAGGACTAATTAATTACTCAGTTATTGGTTATTAATAACTGAGTAATTAAATTGAATGATGACAATTATAACTACATTAATAATTACAGCACCTTTATCCTAATCCCGGCATTAATTACTACACCATCAAGTGGGGCGTAAATATCCCTGAAATGTGGGTTAGTAATTGTGCCTGTATATATGCTATCCCAACGGGTTTGGCGTCTGTCGGTTAAATCCTCGGCATTAATATAAATGTCAACTCGTTTCCACATTTTTTGTACAAGTAATCCAAACGTAATGTATCCCTTGCCCGTAGCTCCATCACTTAGCAATTGCCTACCCGTATAAAAGCTCTCTGCACCAAACCTAAAGCTGTTCTCTATCTCATAAGTAGCATCAAAGCTTAACCTGTTTTTAGGTGTAAGTGGCTGAGTACCTATTTGGCCGTTATAGTGTTGTTTAGTATCAGTGTAGGTGTAACCCAGGTAAAAAGCTAATTCGTCAATCGTTAATTTAATATTGGTTTCGGCTCCCTGAGTGGTAATATGCCCAGGAGCGTTAATAAAGCTATTGTTTTGGAGTATAAGCGGCTGGTTTACGTAAGTATAAAAAAACAACTGATTCATATTAATAAAGGCATCTCCGATAGGGCTACGATAATTGATATCACCATTGCCACCATAAGACTGTTCAGCCTTGGTGCTATTAATATTTAAGGGTTGTATGTTTTGATATCCATCCTGCTCGGCTTCATCGTTAAATAAGGTTGGCATTTTATAACCTAATCCGCCACCTATTCGGCTGGTAAAATTTTTGCTCAGTTTAAATAAAGCATTTATACGTGGCAATATAAAAACGCCAGTATTACTAGCAGTAGGTGTGTTATAATCTACACGGATACCACTTTCTAACGAAAACCAATTGGTAGCCTTATAGTTATTTTGTGCAAATAGGCCCATTGTAGTTAAATTATAGTTTAAACGGTGCTGTTCGTCGTTAAAGTTATCTGTCCAAAGGTTAGCTCCTGCAACCCAACTCGCACGTTCACCGTTATGGACATAATTCATTTCGCTGAAAGATGATAGTTGCTTTCCTGAAAAGTTAAAGCCCGGTTGCGATAACTCGCGATCAAAATATCCAATTGTATTTTTAAAGTTAACACGGCTTTCTTCGTCAATTTTATGGGTGTAAGCTAATTGTGTTGATGCCCTGAAGGTTTTATTACGTTCAAAATATTGATGTACATTGTTGGCACGGCCGCCCAGTACTTGAAGATCGCCACCGTAACGGTTCTCATAAGTAGTATTCACACCAAACCAGCCCGAATTTTTATCATCTATATAAACAAACACTTTCGGGTTCAAACTGAAACGATTAGTTTGTGGTATGGCTGTTAAGCCCGTGGTTGACGGATCGTAAGCGCCGTTATAATTGTATGCGCCATAAAACGTTGTGCCAATATGCTTCCACTTTTGCGAATAAAAAACACTTGCATCCGCCCCATTTGCAGTAGTTCCATTTAGTAATACCGTAAGTTCTGGTTTTTTATTAGGGGTTTTGCTGATGAGGTTAACCAGGCCAGCAATGGCCCCACCGCCATATAGTGTTGATGCTGACCCCTTAATATATTCTACCTGTTTCAGATCGAGTGGGCTGATCTGCATAATACTTAATCCGCCCGAAAAACCTTGATATAATGGCATGCCATCTTTTAGCAGTTGGGTATAGCGGCTATCTAACCCTTGGATGCGTACATTAGCAGTACCGCTAACAGCCGAAGTTTGCTGTGTGCTAATACCAGTACTTTCAGCTAATAACATCTTAATATCACCGGGGCGCATTGTGCTTTTTTCGTCCAGTTCTTCGAGCGGAAGGGCCTCAATGCGGGTAGGTATATCGCGCAGATCTTGGTTAGTGCGGGTGGTTTGTATAGTAACTTCGGCCAAAGTACCCTCCTGGGGATCTAGTTTAAACTCCAAGATCTGATGAATATCCTTTAATGGGAAATTAAATACCTTTTCCAAGCGGATAAAACCGATATAAGTAACCTCTAATTCAAATTTCCCGTTAGGAATGTTACTGATGGTTACCATACCTAAAGTATCTGACGAAGTTGTCAACTTTAGATCTGGTATGGTGACAGTTGCGCCTTTAAGTAGCTCATTGGTTTTGTTATTACGGATAATTGCTTTAAAAGTATTTTGAGCTATTACTGTTTGCGACAGCAGTATAATTGCAATAATAATTAGTTTTTTCATGTCTATAATAGGATGCACCATTGTTTTGTGTGGATTGAACCATATCAAAATGATGGGTTGTGTTTAACCTGTAAGAATTATTTAATAAAGTAAGTAAGAGCCTACGTTAGAGGTGGCCTGAAAAGCTCGTTTTTATAATCGGTGGTACAGAACATTGCCTTGCGCATAGTTTGCTTTTTGCTTATTACACTAACCCTTAAAACTGGTAACTGAATATTCAGCAATACAATGTTTAATGAATTTGCCCGGTGTTGAAACTGCATAGCCGATGTCGGTGTATGCGCATCGTGCTTATTATGGCCTAGCAATTCTTTACCGTTCAACAGGTAATCGCCAATAAAATCAACAATATCAGGTTCTTCATTAACTACCTGGGTGTAGGAATGATACATAGTAGGCAGATCGGTCATTAGCGAAAGATCGCCCAATGGCAGCAACGTACTTCCCACAAGGAAAAACAAAGCTAAAAATATGGCGGCCGCTGATCTGAACATCTGAGAGCAAAGATAACGATTGGTAAATGATTTGGGATTAATTTATTTTTATAGCAGGCAACCATTTGTAAGTAATCTGCGTTTTACTTATATTAAATTAAATTAATCATGAAAAGAATAATTTTACAATCAGGAATCGCTATCGTTATTGCAGGCGCTTTTTTAGCTTCATGCAAAAAAGCAAGTAGCCCTGTTATTTCGTTAAATCCACAGGTGTCGTTCAGTATGAAAGCCGATAACTTTGTAACACCTGTAGCTGCTGCTAATCCAGGCAATGGGGTTATAACAATGTCGTCAAACACCGCATCGGCAAATGTAACCTGGACATCTGGAGTTGCTAATATAAGCCACTTTCAATTAGAAGCTAAAAAACATGGGGTTGAAACAGAAATCACCTCTAACACCCTTACCCATGTTGACCTATTTGCGTTAACACCGGCTTTTATTAGTGCTAATATTGATACCGGAACCTATTCAGAAATTGAGGTGAGAGTTGTATTAAGCAAAACAACAACTGCCGATTTGCCTTTAACTTTAAAGGGTAATTTTACAACAGCTTCGGGTTTAGTACTGCCAGTTGAATTGGATTTTAATGATGACGCCGTTATTAAAGCAGGATCAGATAATGTAGTGGTAGACGGCGGCAAAGACTTGGTTAATAAATTAAGTATGCATTTGAATAAATTGCTATGGAACGTATCATCGCAAGAACTGGATGCTACTACACGTGGTAGTGCTAATGGAATTCTTATAAGTAGTACTGTAAATGTTAGTATCTATAATAAAATTAAAGCTAACCTAACATCTTGCAGCGAGTCAAAAGGTTTTGAAAAGCATGAAAAGTCTGAACGGGAACACGAGGGGAGAGATCATAAATAGTTAATTCTTGCTTTAACAAATCCAATATAAGGCCCCTAATCAGGGTCTTTTTTTGTTTTATAGGAAATGGAAATTTTAGAATTAAAGAGCCTTATATTATTGTATTTGCCGCAATAAATGGGTTTATTAGCATAAATTTTTACAACAATAACCCTATTTAAAACATGGCCCCGATCATTACCAAACGAGTAAGTTTTTTTTTATTTACTATGGTGACTTCTTTTTTATTATTGGTATGCTCAATGGAAAAAATCTATGGACAGCAACCGCAACTCTATCCCCGGGTAACAGGTTATTTTAGCATAACCAACCCCATAGCTACTTTAAATAAGGATGGTATTACCAGTAATTTCGGTGATGTTTATACGGTGTCGTTCCCATTTGGGATTAACCTATTAAAAAGTGATCATTTTGGCGTTAGTTTTGAGCTTTCGCCAGCCATTAGAACTGAGAATAATATTTCGAAAGTAAGTTCAGTAACGTTTCATCCGGGTGCTATGTTTCGTTTTAAGCATGGCTTTACATTTATTGGCCGCATGGCGTTTGAAACGAATGGCCGTTTTGGAATAACTCCAGTATTTAATAAAGTGATAAAAAAAGGTAAAGATTGCAGTTTTTTTGCGTCAGTACCGTTTCCGGTAAGGTTGGGGAATAATCTGCCTGCTTCCATCGGTACGGGGTTGCAGTTAGGCGTAAGCTTTTAATAGCAAATGATATTATCGCTTTTATTGCCTTAAAATCAAGCTAGTAGTGCTTGCGAATTATTGTTACTAAAAACTCTGATTAACAGAATGTGGTTTTTTTAAATTTTAAGACCGTTTACCTAAAATAGTTTTAGTTGCCCGGTATCAAATTTTTCTTTCTCTTTTACTATTACTTCCCCAAAATTAGAGATCGAAATACCCAGCAGTCTTACCCGCTGTTGGTCGGTAAATGATGTGGTTAGGAGTTGTTTGGCTGTTGCGGATATGGTTTGCAAGTCGCCAACCGGGGCAGCGAATGATTGGTTGCGTGTTATTTGTTTAAAGTTGTGGTATTTTACTTTGAGTGTTATGGTACGTCCCTTCATAGCATATTTAAGCAGCCGATCAGTTACCAGCTGCGCTATTTTATCAAGCTCGGCGTTCATTTCATCCAGGGTGGTAAGGTCGTATGCAAAGGTATCTTCGGCACCCATTGATTTTGTTTCGCGATGGGGTTGTACCTCACGGTCGTCAATGCCCCGTACTATTTTATAATAAAAGCCACCGGCTTTGCCGAAATGTGTGGTCAGTTCCTTTTCGGATAGGTTTTTTAAATCGGCTCCGGTATGCAGGCCCATGCGTTTCATTTTGTCGGCAGTAACTTTACCTACGCCAAAAAATTTTTCGACAGGCAGGACCTCCATAAAAGTTTCAATGCCTGATGGCCCAATAAACTTTAACCCGTCGGGCTTATTAATGTCTGATGCTATTTTAGCCACGAATTTATTAATTGACACCCCCGCCGAAGCCGTAAGCTTTAGCTCATCTTTTATGGCTTGTTTAATTTGCCGGGCTATTTCCATTGCCGAACCTATGTTTAGCTTGTCGTTGGTAACGTCAAGGTAAGCCTCGTCCAGCGAAAGCGGTTCAATAAGATCCGTATAACGGCTAAATATTTGGCGGATATGAATAGATACTTCTTTATAAGCCGCAAACCGCGGACGTACAAATATGGCATGCGGGCAAAGCTGTAATGCTTTTTTTGATGGCATAGCCGATCGGATACCAAACTTACGGGCTTCATAACTGGCGGTAGCTACAACACCGCCCCGGCCTTCGGGCAGGCCGCCAACTACAATAGGTTTGCCACGATATTCGGGTTTGTCGCGCTGCTCTACCGACGCGTAAAAGGCATCCATATCAATATGGATAATCTTACGGAAGGTTTTATTTTGCTCGGGTTCCATTTGCACTTATACAAATATAAGGCATGCGAGGGAATTGTTATCTTATTAAAAACCGCTAACAAGCCAGTTGTAAAAGGCTGGAAAATCGTTTTGCCATTGTTTCTCGTTGTGCCTGGCACCTTTTACAATTGTAACAGGGGTAGCCCTATTTTTAAAGCCATGAGCCTTTAATACAGAAACCATTTTTGTCATTTCACTAACTTCTTTTTCGCTCTCGGCATCGCCACACACAAAATAAAAGCGCGACGTTTTTACAGCGCGGGTTTTGGCATAATCATAAATTGGGGGCGCTATCCAAAATGAAGGGGAAAATATACCGGCATTACCAAATACATGCGGATATTTTAAAGCAATGTACATACTGATTAGCCCGCCCATCGAACTGCCTGCCACAGTAGTATAATGTGCGTTTTTTAGTGTGCGGTATTGTTTATCAATATAAGGTTTTAAAGTTTCGACTAAAAAACGGGCATAAGCATCGCCAGAGCCTTGGCCGTAAGTGGAGTTGTATGGGTCGTATTCGGTGGTGCGGTACGCGTCACCGTGATCAATTCCAACTATGATAGCCTGCTGTTTGGTGGGGAGAAGCTGATCCAAAAACTCGTCAATACCCCATTCGCCGTAGCCTGATGTATATTCGTCAAAAAGGTTCTGCCCATCGTGCATGTAGATAACCGGGTATTTTTTTGTGGATGATTCATACCCCTTCGGAAGGTATATCCAAACCCGGCGTTGCCTGTTTAACTGTGGTATGTTAAACGTTGCACTAATAATATGTACTTGTTTGCTGGCTGTATGTTTTTTTTCAACCTTAGGATAATTATCTATCCAATCTGCAATTTTAATCTGTATAATAGTATCGTGCACAATATGCAGCATATGGTTCTCTATTGGGATGCCTAGTTTACCGCATTCTACCGTTGTCCAGTTTCCACGGGTTACTTTGTATTCGTAATTGCCGGGGTTCATTGTCAAGGTACGGGTATACAGCCCAGTGTGCCCATCATTAAATAACTTCCAGTTGTCATCAGCCGGGTTCCAGTTATTAAAACTTCCTCCCAGGTATATAGTTTTGGGCGTTGGTGTTTTATCGGGTAAATCGGTAACGCTAAAATTAACTTTTACCTGCGCATGTAGGTTATTGTAAATTATAAAAAGCATGGCTGAGAAAAAGAGTAATCGTTTCATTTATTCTCTTGCTTAGGCTGTGATTTGTTCGCGTTTGTTAAGATATTTAGCATATACAACTACTGTGCCGGCAATATAATCGTGCAGTGCTCTTTTTTGCGGATTGCTAAAAAAAACAATAATATCGACTAAGTAATAAATGCAATTAATCCAGATAATGGATTTAGAAAAGCTAGGAGCCAGCGAGTCCATATAAGCATTTTTGTCAACCCATCCCAAGCTTAAATAATGGGTTTCGTCAACTTTAACAATCGTGCAAATTATTAATATAGTGCTTAAAATAGTTAAAATAAATTGAATTAAATACCGTAAAAATGCTTCTTTCCAACCAATTGGCTCAGCATTAAGTTTAATGATTTTAATTTTTAAAATTAATTTTCCAGGCGTGCCACCATATTGTTTTGGTAGATATAAATAGTATAAAATAAAAACTGTTGTACTAAACAGCTCTGCAATAATATGCGCGTTGTTGCCTCGTATTTCTAAGTAATAAGATAGTAATGTTAATGGCAATAAAAACAAACTATCAAGTAAGCCGGCGCCGATTCGGGTATATAGATCGGGATAAAT
Source organism: Mucilaginibacter sp. (assembly GCA_025352225.1). Lineage (GTDB taxonomy): Bacteria > Bacteroidota > Bacteroidia > Sphingobacteriales > Sphingobacteriaceae > Mucilaginibacter. The sequence goes on from JANXTT010000024.1 coordinate 64,798, forward strand.
ATCATCGTATTCTTCGTCAATATTTAAAGCTTTTTCTGTACTGTCCATTAAGTTGTAAATAGGTTTATAGCAGACCAATATAAGTATTTTATTGCTATAAGTTGATTGGGACAGGCCGTTTGCTACAGTGTAAATAGTTAATAGAGCAGCTTGATTTTTTTTATTCTAATACGATTAGGTGATATTAAAAGGGTAGCCTGGTAAGTATTTATCTAACAGTGAGTTTAATTGCTATATTCTTCTTCGGCAACTAAATCTTCATCAACAAAATTAACAGGTTCCTCGTACGAATATAGGTTAAGCATAAGCGTTGTAGTAGCACCCTGGTTTGGCCCCGGGCTTTTGATAGCGAATGAACCGCTATGGCTTTCTAAAATAGTTTTACAATTGTATAAGCCCAGGCCTGTACCCGTTTTTTTAGTAGTGAAGCCACGTTGCGCAAGAGATTTCGCTATTGCGTCGTCAAAACCTACACCATTGTCTTTAAAGGTCATTTCGATATTATTGTCAACGATTTGCATGCCAATAGTAATGCTTTTATTAGTAGATAGCGAATGATAAGCTTCTATACTATTTTTAAGTATATTTAGTATTACCTGCATCAATTTGGTTTGGTCGCCTTTAATCATATATCTACCCGGTGGGATATTTAAAACTACCTCAATTCCATTTTTTTCAAATGATGCGAGTAGCATTAAACGGCAATCGTCAATTAAACGTGCCATGTCAACTAATTTTCTATCCTGTTGCACAGCAGTTGTATCATAACCTTTAACATATTGGCGCTGAATGTTGAGGATTTGCTGAATGTGTTCAACAATATTATTTAATTCTGTAACCGATTTTGTAATGTCGTGATGATTATTGTGCCCGGTTTTTGCAATACCATCTGATATGGTTACCAAAGCGTTTGCTTTTATGTCGCCAATAACCGATGCAAATGCTTCTTGCTGAGATTTTAAGAAAACCGTTAAATTACTCATGGTATCCAGGTTGTTTTCTTTAAGCGAATGATTTATCCGGTTTAAATAAGCACTAAAGCCAACTATGGCGTTGCCGATATCGTGCATAACTTCTGAGGCAATTTCAAATTTGCCCTGTGCTAAAGCTTTTTCTAATTCCTGACCCTTTTGTTTTTCGATTTGGGCGTTGAGCTCTGTTAGATACTCAGATTGTGCAATCAGTTCTTCTGACTGTACCTGTAGTTCTTCAGATTGAATCTGGAGTTCGTCGTTTACAGTTTGCAGTTCTGCCGTGCGCCCATTTAAATTTTCAATATAATTGCTAAGGGTGGTTTTTAAAAGGTTAAAATCATTATAAAGGCTTTGGATTTCAATACTGTTAGCCATGATGCTTTTTTCATCTTCAACTGGCTGCTGGTCCTGAAAATCAGAGTTAATAAAATCCGCCATTTTTTTATTAAGTGCCTTGATATCTCGGGTAAGGTATTTTGAAAGAAATACACTTAACGATAC
>JANXTT010000102.1 GCA_025352225.1 Mucilaginibacter sp.
ACCTAGCTGTGCAAGGTAATTAGCAAGTATTTGCTCAAAAAGCATGAGGTATGCTTTTAATTGTTTAGCCTGTGCTTTTCTTTCGGGCGGAACCGAACTTAGCAACCCCTCCTGGCCAATACCGTAAACCAGCGGGAAATAATTTTGGATAGAATAATATGTGGAGTTATCACGGAAAGTACCCGTAAGTTCTTCGTCTGATTTATTAACTAATTTTACAAAATCCCTGTATTTTGTGGGGTTAGATATTGGTTCAGCCCCGACTACTTTTTGCAAAAGGTCATTAAAATATGTTTTACGTATCTGAACGCGATATTTATCAATAAATAAAATAACATTTAAAGATGTGGGCGACTCTAAATTCACAAAAGCAAATTCAGACTCATCAATTGTTAAAATCTTTCCATGTTCATCACTCCCATTTTTTGATATAAATAGGTTTTTTACCATTACAATACCATTAACACCTGATATTTTTTGAATTATATCTGTAGCGTCTACACTTAATTGCCGGCTTTTTAGGTCTGAGTTTAATATCAGCCCGTTCTTTAATAATGGCCCGCAGTAGATCTGATCAATGGTATACCCCAGCTGCTGCATATCTTTTTCTGTAGAATATTTTACAGGTTGGTTTACGGCATTTTCAATCGCAAGATAAATGTTAGCCAGTATTTGTTCGGATATTACATTAGCTTCTATTTGTATTTCGGCATTAATGATTACTTCAACAGGTTTAAGTACGGTAACATCATTAAAAATATCTTCACATAAGTTTCTTTTCGAAACAAAACTAGCCTTTACCTTATCTTTTATAAACTGTTCATTTTTATTACCAATCAGCCATTCCTTTGATAAGTTTTGATTTAGCTGCACGTCAATTTTATATAAACCCATAACTGAGTTACTTTTATTAGCTTGAGTAACTGGCGTAAGCCATACATTAGCAATTTCGGGAACATCGTCTATAATTGCCTTACGGTAATCAAGTATAGTTACAGGGTTGGTTGTAAGTATATTTTGTTTTAAAAAAAAGGAGTTTGCGCAATAATCAATATTTCCTTTTTCATCTGATAATAAGTCTGTTATGTCAAAACTGGTTCTATAAGCCAGATCTGTTATAGCATAACAGAGCGCCTCTAATATTGTCACACCCGGATCGTGCAGGTTGTAATCTGTCCAGGTATTGCCCGCCATTTTTTGAATAAGCTCAATTCCGTAGTTTCTGAGTGAATCAAAATCTAATGAAACTGTTTGCTCGTTGCTTAAATCATTTAAAACGGGATCGATCATTTTTTAAGCTTTATCGCTGTAATAATAATCATCGCTCAGAAAAAGTTCATCTTCCCATAATTGGGTAATGGTGTAATATATTTTAACTTCTTCGCCATAGTTAGAGTTAGATTTTAACTCTAATGAGTAGTTTTTTGATGTTCCGGTCCAGCGTAGGTTAAGCTTGTTCCAAAAAAATCCATAGTAGGCATTGGTTCTGCGTATTTTACCTCCTTTAGGCCCAAAAACACTTAAAGCAGTAGCATACATGATACAAAATTTACCTGTACCCTTTTTACCAGTCCGGGCAATAATCTCAAAAGCCTGGGCATTTTTTAAACCTGTAATTATTGGCCACCATTTACCATCAGCGTCTACAGAATTCCATCCAGAATCCGGTTTAAGTTCAGAATCCGGTTTAGATTTAAATGTGCCAATACGCCCTTTCATGCCAATAAAACCATCCACTTCAATCTTATATTGATCGTCGCATTTTTTACCTATGCCCAATTTACCATTGGTATGAAAAAAAACGCTTTCCTTATCGGTGCCATTGTTTGGATCCGACGGGATATAGGGTTGTAATATTAAACTATCAGGCTCTGCTTTATCTTTAATTAATAAAAAAAATGGATCAATAGCGTTAATATCCTTATAAAATGATATTAGTTTGTTGTATTTCTCATCAGAATATATTTTGAGCCCATTTTCATCATCTTTTGAAAAACCATCATCATCCTTATGCACCATTGAATTGATCAGATCAGAATAATGCTCCTCAGAGGGGATTTTACCATTTCTGAAATACGTCAAAAGTCGTTGCCTGCCTGAAATTTTAGTTATTTTATTTTCCATTTGATTTAGTCTAAATTGTGAGATATCACCAGATCAAAAAAGCTTCTATTATCTAGGGCATTGGTAATTTGGTTTGCTTCATGTTCCATATCTCTACTTTCATCCATGCTCACCAGTAACTCGTCCATTACAGCAAATTCGCTAATTCCACTCTTTTTTGCCTCTACATATTTAATATCATCTTCAACATTAATTAGATGAGTTTTATTAGGAACCAATACTGTTTCGGGAAGAGACCCTCTAATATATGCATCGTTATTATCGGTATAATTAATAATCCGGGCTTTTTTTCCATCATTTACACTCTCACTAAAATAAAAATGTACAATTGAAAACCCTGTAACGTATTTAACATAGTATAATTTTTTTATATAATTAAGCATTTCGGCAATATATATGCCTGTTCCAATTTTAAAATCAGCGCGCTCATCATATAACCAAGGACACAAAAACCGTTTAATATCTTCATTCAATTTACTAATGCACATACCTGTATTAGGTATAGCAGGGTCTTCTACAAACTTCACAGTACATATTACTTTAATTTTTTCATAAACCGGACTATCCACATCAATTGTTAAAAAAGATGATATTGACCGCGTCAAAAACTTTTTTACATGGTAACGAATGGAAAGGTTAACCTTAGGCTCCATACTCAAAAACAAACCTTTCTCTTGTTTCCGAGGTATGAGTATTACTTTTGTATTAGGCCGATAGTTTTCAATATAAGTTAAGCTATATTGCTGCGGGTTAATACATTTAGCCATTAAAATTTCGGGGAATCGCTCTAATATAGCTTGCTCAATATCTCGGGCTGTGATTAGTTTTTGCCCATGCCTAAGGCGTTCACTTACCCTGATGTAATATTGCTCATCATTTTCTGCATTTGTACCACCTGTTGACGTAAACGGCTGCGTTATAGTTTGAATACCAGGAATTTTACGCTTAAAAGTTTTAATGCAACCTGGTGGAATATTAAGGGCTATTTCATGGTTATTATTAACCCTTTGAGCCTCTGCTGCCTGCGTATATATCCCTTCAATTTTTGATTTAACATTGGTTTTACCTTTAGTTGATGCCCTGATCCAATATAAGAGTGGTGATAATATTGTATTTTTTGTTTTTAAATTATCAGGTAGTTTAATTTTAATTATGCCTGTATTAATAAAATTATTAGTGGCATCTAGCAAAACATCTTTTTCTTTAAGGTTAATCCATGTATTATCATCTAGGTAACTCCAGGATATAGATGCAGGGTTTAAAAGATTGTTAAAGTTATTTTCTTCCAGTTTAAATAATAACGAAAGCTCATCTCCTGTTTTAACACCTTTTAAACCGATATAGAGGTTGTTTTCATCGTCAAAATCCGGAATCAGCGTAGGGTATTTTTTTTTACCGGGATAAACATCTTCAAACCCAAAAGGATGTATATGAAACACTTTTAAATCACCATTTTCGGGGTTTTTAGCATTACCACCACCTAGTGCTTCGGAATGTTCGAGGACATAATCAATACTTAATGACCGTATTAATGGTATATAAGGTTGGTTAGGTAATGGTAATTTTTTTGAGTGCCTGGCATTATACAGCACTACTTCGGGAAATATTTGTGGGAATAAACGATGTCCGAAAGCATCCTGAGGCTCCACTAGTTCAATTCTCAATGCTCCTTCCGAAAAATTTTTATCCTTAATAAGTTCCTCTTTATCCAGAAGTGGTATTTTATTAAAGCCAAGTATTTTGATATCAATATTTTTGAGTTGGGTAGTACTGCTTAAAATACTGTTATCATCCGTTTGAAATAAATTTAACTCTTGTTGTTGTGGCAATGCCGGTACTGATTTACCTTCGGTTAGTATACTTAATTTTATCCGGAATGAACTGTTAACAATCTTATTATTATAGGCACTATAATAAGCCCCCCACCCTCCCGGCTCTTTAGGCAGGTCAAGCCAGTCGAGCCTGATACAAAAATCTTTAGTATATTTATTGAAAATATTAGAATTTTTAATCTCCAAATATGAGCCCACAGATGGCTGGGGCCCAAATAACTGGCTTGAATTTACTGCACTTAGTGGCCCTATATTGTTTTGCAATTTTACCGCCCTGCTACCTGTTACAGTTGCCCTAATTGTTATACGTTCCATTTGCACATTACGTAAAAAAGTAAAAGGGTTATTTATAGCATAATTATTTAATAACAGTCTAAAAACAGGCCATTTAATATCAAAATCGCCTCCATGGGTTTCGGCATTATAAACATCTATAAACTCATCAGCATTATTAATCTGTATATCAATATCTAATGTTTTTGAAAGCATGTTTAACGAGGCAGCGTATTTTTGTATTTGCTTCCAGCCCTTGGTATCGGTATAGTCAATAATAAAAGCATCAGAAAGTAGTTGGTGGCTAACAGCGATCAATTCCTTTTTGGTAACTTTTGAATAATTGTTAAAATATGCAACAATATTTTCATACGAGTCATCTTCAAGATGGATAGAAATCCTTATCGCCCTTCGCCCTTCTGCCTGATACAAAACCGGAGATGCTATGAGTATGCCAATACTAGAAATGTCCATTGTTTTTTCCGTATCTGGTAAACCATCCTGATCCTCGCCTAACACGGGCCACGTTTTTATTGGTACTTTACTTTTCAAAAATGCCGAAGCCGTATCGCAATCATAATTCCCATTATATACCTGTACTTCTTTTATCGTTCCAACTATGTTTTTAAGCTGCCCCCGTTCCGCAAGATAAAGTGTTTTAAGCTCTGCGATTTGAACAGCATTTACTAGTAATGGTTGGCTAAGTGTAAAAATAGCTGGTTCCTGCTGGCCGTTTATTTGTGCAAAAAGTTCTTCACCAGCATCCAATTGCACAGAAGAGGCTATGGCATCCTTTTCAAAAACAATGTACACATTATCAGGTATTGCTTTTTTAGACTCCAAACCGAGTATTTGCTTGTAATATAGATCTAAATGCTTTTTTGTTATCGAATTAAGCTTTTGCTGCAAAATACTATACAGATATAGAAAAGCTATACATAACGCCAATTGAGGGGTATACTGCTGCTGCAAAAGGTCATTATTTTTAAGGTAATAGTTAGTTACTCCTAACATATGAGTGTATTTGGTACTCATATTGGTAAAAATAGCCTTTATATCCGGCAGCGCATTTACAATACGCTCCTGAATAGAGGTACCTTCGCTAAATATTTTTTTAACCTCTGACTGATAAAACCCAGCCGTATTTGAAAAGTAGTTTGGTTTATCTATTTTAAGTGTATCATCAAACGCGATGCAAGCCTCCTCATTATATTGATTGAGTTTATACACTTCCTCATCAAAACTGTCAACTATTCTTGACAGTTCTATAACAATTTTACCTCCGTTGGATACATTGATTAAACGATAACGCAGATCATTCAGAATGTTTAATATTTTTAAAACAAAATCAAACAACTTTTTTAAAGCTAAATATAGTACCGCTTCTTCGGCAATATATACTTCATGTTCGTATTCCAAATACTCATTGATATTTGCCGCCATATCAAATTGAGATATAATAATGACCAGTACATTAATATCAGATTTAAAAAAATCTTCCCAGGTACCCTCTATGTTATTGTTTACATTGTAGTAGTTAAACTGGGTTGACAACTCGGCCATAAACTTTAACAGCGCATAAATATCCCTTTCATCAACATCAATAAAACCGGGCATGAGTGCTTTTATGCGTCTTTTATCCTGTGTGATGCCATCATTTAATGTTGATAAATCAATATACATGTTAAACTATTATTTTAAGCAGGAACATTTGTACCCTCGCCCTGCAGGTAAAATGGGAATACAATATTATGCCTGGTGTTGGTTATAATAATTTTAAAGTTTATTTGTAAATACAATGTCCCATCTAACTCATCGCGATTAATAATTTCGGTGTTGATATAATTAACGCGCGGTTCAAAATTTAATAGCGCATGATATATAATATGATCAAATGTGGCAATGAGCGTTGAATCGTTTATCTCAAATGCGAGTCTTTTTAAATCACAGCCAAATTCAGGCTGCATAATACGCTCGCCTGGGGTTGTGCTCAAGATGATAAAAATACTTTCTTTAATATCTTCTTCATTAGAAACCATTTTAACTATATCTGGCTTTTTGATAAATAATGGTGGAAACCCCCACCCTGTACCTAAAAATGATTGTACTTTATCAGGCATATGTTACCCTCCTATTAAAACCGTTGGAAAACCTAATACAATGGAACCACCGTGCGCTGTGCTATCGCCCATACGCGCTGCCGGTTTACCACCTATTAATACCGTAGCTGAGCCCTTAACAATCACATCGGGCGGGCCAACACATACCGCGTTATCACCCATTACCGCGGCGGGCAAACCACCTATTAATACGGTTGGAGTACCGGGGCCAATAATTGGCCCTCCAACATGCGGTATAGGTGGTATACTTGGTTCTTGCATCGGACATACGTGCATATCGGTTAATCGTGCGGCCATCATTCCCATATCTTTATTTAATTTATCATTACTATCGCACCTTTTACAGTTGTTTGTCCTGCTGCAGAAATTTCGGCTGTTGCATTGCCCTTAGCTGTAAAGCCAATATTTGCAGTGTTGCTTATATTTAATCCGGTAAGGGCTACATCTTGCTTTGCTGTCAGGTTTATTTTTCCGGTAGCATTAAGGTCTATATTACCCATAGCCTCAATTACAATATCTTTTCCGCTTTTTAGCGATATACCAGACGAAGTCATTTTTAGCGTATTACCATTTTGATCCGTAATTTCAACCGACTTTGTATCATCATTGAGCATAAAAGAATTGCCTCCTGGTGTTTCAATTTTGGTTGTTTTTTTTTCGTCATCAAAACTGAGCTTTAGTTTGCTTTTGGTAATAATTGATTTGTGGTAATTGTTATCATCGCTGGCGGGGCAAGGTGTTTGTCTGGCATTACTATAAAGCGACCCTAATATTATAGGATACCTGGGGTTGTTTTCTAAAAATCCTACCACAACCTCATCTCCTATTTCGGGTAAAAAACCTGCACCAAAGCTTGATGATGCATAAAAATTTCCCATTCTGGCCCAAATGCCTTCCTGACTTTCAGCATTGGATATTAAATTCACCAATATCCTGTACTGACCTTCGGGGTCATCAAAAAGCTTTTTTACTGTTGCTACTTGTAAACCATGTATTGCAGGTAACTGCCCGGACGCGGGTTGATAAGAAAAATTGGCTTTATCTGAAACAGATGTACCATCAAGACCAAACTTTACATTGGTTGACCAATTTCCGTCTTCAATTACATGGTTAACAGCTGTAACAAACGCGTTTCCGTTAAAACGTTCACCAACACCTGCCAGCTCAATAATTACACCGGGCTTAACACTTGCATTTCCAATAAAATTAACCTGGCCTTTTAAGGCGCTTAGCCTCATTTTTAACAAACTCCCATCAGCCCAGCTTTGTAATTCTTCGCGTATCATAGGTGTGCAAGAATTGAGACTAAGATTATGCTGTGATAACTTACCCGACAATGCTTTCGCATTTAAATTACCCTGGCTATTTAATGTTGGCTCTGTTGCTTTTGCGGTAAACAAAGCCTGGTTTTTAATGTCCCATGCAGAGGCACTAATACCCGATGCTTGCTTTTCTGCATTAAGTTCAGCACTAAAGGTTCTTATTGATTCGCCGGTAGCCACCCGCAATACTGGGGCGGCATCTATTATAGGTTCATCAATGGTAATATCATCGCCATATAAGACAACTATTTGCCCGCTAAACTCAGCCCTGGCAAGGATAAAATCCCAATCGGTAGCTAGTTTCTGAAAAACTGTTTCCTGAGTAACAGTTGTACTTTTAACGGTGCAGGTTATACCATAGCTATTGATAATTTTACTTATAATATCACTATCAACAATGTTAGAGAATTCTGCTTCGTTTTTATTAAACGTCATTCGTACCGCCTTATGCTTACAGGTAATCACGAGGCTATATGGTGATAAAGGGGTAATTTGAATGCCTTGTTTAACTATATAACCTTTAAATATAGATACAGGAAGTACACTAGTATAGCCTACTTTAATTTCTATTTCGTTACCTGGAGTAAAATCACTGCTATCACTTATTGGAAATGTACCTTGTTCAATATTGCCATCAATAAATACCACCTCAGCAAATGATATTCTATTCACTTCGTGGGTAATATTTATAGATATAACGGGGTAATAATCCTTTATCTGGTTACCATTTACAGTTATGGCAATTGACAAGGTAGGATCGGTAATATCAACCGGCGTTTTAATTGGCATATTTTACAAGTTTGTTGTTAATGGATGAAAATATAAAACATCGCCCGGCTTTATAGCATTAAAACTACTTAAGCCGTTTCTTTTGGCTACTTCTACATAATGCGAACTGTCGCCATAAATTCGATATGTCATTAAAGGCAGCGTATCTCCAGCTTTAACAACCCGCATATGAGTAAGGTCTGGTGATGATTTTGCTGCTTCTTTCGCCTTTGTTCTAAGGTCAACACTTTCATTTAAAACAATATCAATAGTTGCCCTTAAAGCTTTCCCATCAGGTGTAAATAAATTGTAGGTAACATCCAAACTGGTGCAAACACAAGTAAACTTAAGCCGCCCCCAAGTAATTAAAAGCGTGTATGGCCTATGTATATTACCTTTAAAACCATACACCAAATCGGTAAAGGTATCTACATAATCGTCAACACTGATATACTTTCCAAGCGGCATAACGCCTGTGCCGTCAACAAAAAAGCTCAAGGTTAAATCACTTTCGCCAATGCGTTTAAACACCTGAGTAGGCGCATTTGAATCTACTTCCTTACTCGTTTCATAAACACTTTTATAATTCCGTTTATAGGTTGATGGATTTATAAACGCACTTATCTCGCCTTTTTTTTTTGATATGCAGGAAGTGTCCTCAAAAGCTTCTATTTTTAATTTAACCAAAGCCTGCATATTACCTTTCTGTTAAATTATTAAGCTTAACCATTACTTTATCAACACACTCTTTCACAATATTATTTCTTAATGCATCTATCTCTTTGATATCCAACGTATTTTTCCGTTTGCTATTCTCCTCAATAGTTACCCTTATTTTGAGTTCTCTGATTTCTATAGGCATAGTTAATTTACCTTATTAAAATAATCATAACAAAGTTCCAGCGTTTCCACCACAACAGCATTCTCCTGTGATTTAAAATCAGAAATCTTTATCCCCACAGGATAAGCGTTAATAAATTTCCATGAAGCTATTGGGCTTGATACCTCGTCCATAAGGTTAACAACAACTGTTGCAGGCTTAAAGGTAAATTGCTCAATACATGTTTTGGCCCAGTTAATAAGGGGGGAGCCAATAAGCATCCCCCTCTTTAAAATGAGGTTATCATATTTAGTAGGGACAGGAAATCTGTGAATAAATCTATTCTCCCCTCCTTCTTGTACATCCTTAACACCCAATTTGAAACTTAGCCCACTAACTTCCTGAAAGTTACCTTCGTTGGTGCCTGTTATACCGATAACATTTACCTTAAAGTAAAACCCAACTGGTGGATAATACAAGTCTGCCGGCATTAGTTATTATTTTTTAAGTGTTAAACCTTCATGTGCAAGTTCCATACTTTCTACAGCAACTTCGTTCGCATCCGATTTCATATCGGTTACTGTAATTTTACATGGAAAAGCATTTAAAAGGCTCCAGCTCATCGCTACCGCGTTTGTTTCATCTAAAAGACTTATTAAAATTGTTGACCGCTTAATAGTATTCATTTTTATTAGGTTGTAACTATTCCATAGTGCTGTATCGCCTTTAAATATGCCTTTTTTGAGGGTAATATTTCCAAATTTTTGTATGCCCGGCATTTTTACTGTTGAGTAAACTTTGCTGCTGCCGCCCCGGTATTCAATAACCTGTGTTTCTGATGATAAGCCAGTTACTTCCTGGAAAATCAACTCTTTATCATCCCATTTTACCTGGAACGAAAATTTAACTAAAGGCCACGTTGCCGCTGATTGGGCTGATCCATCATCTGCCATAATTGTATGTTTTTAAGGTTTAGTGATAATTAATATAAATTTGTTTATGATTGTTGCATTTGTTGCTGGAAGGTGATAACGATAAACTCAGCCGGGCGAACGATGGCCACTTTTACAGTGATCAGCATTTTACCATCAAGGATATCGTTCCCCGTCATAGTTGATCCTAAGCCAACCTGTACACTAAAAGCTTGTTCGGGTGCCGCACCAGCAAGCGCGCCTTGCTTCCACAGATTCACCAAAAAATTATCGATCATGCTTTTTACTGTGATCCAGGTATTGGCATCATTGGGTTCAAACACATATGCTCGGGCAGCCAATTTAATGGATTGCTCGATCATGATTAGTGTACGGCGAACGTTAATATAGCGCCAGTCCTGACTGTTACCATCAAGTGTGCGCCCGCCCCATACCAGCGTACCAACCCCAGGGAACGATCTGATTACGTTGATAGATTTACCTGCCATTACATCAACATTAAGATTTTGCTGCATCTCGCTTGATACATTTACTGATGGGGCATTAACCATATTTACCGAAACATTTGCCGGAGCTTTCCAAACACCTCTGTTGTTATCAACCATTGTATAAACACCAGCCATTGCGCCGCTTGGCGGCAACTCATTCATTTTGGCTCGTACTTTTTCCAACAATGCTAGGTAAGTTGGGCTAACTGCTTTAAGCGACTGATAATAGTTTTCTTTTATTTTATCAACCTGTGGCAAGGTATTTAATTTTTGCTTGGCGGCTGCTGTTGCAGCAACATCGGCAGTAGCAGCAGCTTTATCAGCGTCAGCAGCACCCTGAGCGGCGGCTTTGGCTATAGAAGCATCCTGTGCTGTTTGAGCTGCTGTTACTGCCGCTACGGCAGCTGTAATTGAAGCGGTTGCGGCTGCCGTATCAGCATTAAACTTGTCTATTACTTGATTAGCAGCATCTTCGGGTAAAAAACCTTTTGCTAATCCATTTACCCCAAAGTCAAGATTGTCAAGGTCAACTTCCCCCGGTTGTATGATAGCTGTTTTTAACCAGGGATAGTATGCCGCGCCGTAGTTAAGATTGTTGATACCAATATTATCCCTAAAATCGCCTACTATGCCATCTGTCGAATCGGTAGCAGTTTGTTGAGCCATATCCAAAATAGCAAAACGGCTTTGCATATCACTGCAATGTTGTAATGCCATGGTGTATATCGTATTATAGGCCCCTGTGCCTAGTGCAATAGCATCAGGCAGTACAACAAGTGTAGGTTCTGTTTCCTTTTTAAGTAAATCAAATGGAGTAACAGGTTTGTCTGCAGATCCAACAAAATCAGCCAGATCAACTGGCATGCTGGTTTTACCTTCATAGGTGCCAACTGATAAAATATAACAGATACTACCACCATTAGCATAAAACAAGCGGATACTATTATACATATACAAGGCATTGTCTTTTTCAACATCTATATACCAGGTATCACTATTTATATTGATGGTGCTATCTGTATGCAACAGTTGTGTTGATCTGATTTTTGGTGCATCTGCTTTCGCGGCAGGGTCGGTTAAAGCGGCTATATCGGCATCAGATAGTACTTTGGTAATGGTGTACCGTGGTTTAAAGGCTTTTTTAGGGTCTTTGGGTCCAAACCTTTCCAGATACTCTGCAAATGAGGTAATACGCACCGGATGGTTAAGTAAAGAATTGTTGTTTAAATTGGCGGTTTCGGTATAGCCAATAAACACAGGCACGGCGGTTTCTACCGCTACTGCCGAATTAGGGAAGGCGTTTTTTTCTTCAATGTAAACGCCCGGTGTCATGTAGGTTGATGCCATAGTTTTAAATTTGGTTAATGTATAAGGATGTCTGAATAATTAAATGCTTTGTTATTTTGTGCTATGCCTGATAGGTGATGTATATCAGGGATTGGCAATGCCCGTATCACTACCCTGTATTTAGATGATCCGGTTTCGTAATTTTCAACCAGTTGAAACGTATTACTTGCATATTGGCTCAAATCCAACGCTACAGATGATACGAAAGCGTTAACTTCTCTATCATCGGGTAAGTTAATTTTTAATGGTTTTCCAAAAATATCGTTATTGTCTGTTGAGATAATTGCCGGATTATTTAGTTGTTGTAAATAGTCGCTCATCATAATATACCTCCAATAAGTTGCTTTCGACTTAAAATTGATATAATAATTAGTACCTAGCTGGCTATTTAGGGTTAAATCAAGTTTTGCAAAAGGTTTATTAAAAAACCGCTCTTTAAAATACCATAGCTTGTACACATCTTTTTCCGATACAAATTCCCCATTATGTAGCAGATTGGTGTTAGGGCTAGCTGAGGGTATTTTTAAAGAATTATTAAAATAGAATATAGCGTTATTGATTTGAGCTGGCAGGTTGGCCGTATAATTATAAAAGTGTGGATCTTTAAGCGTTAATGTAAATTCGAACTTTAAATTTTCGTTTAATACATCCTCCCTTGTACGGTGCTTACCAGTAAAATTTTGATCGTATAGTATATAAAAACCTCCTTTAAAAACTTTAACAAGCAACCCCATGTTGTTGATAACCTCCATAGTTTTGTTGCCTACATTGATACTGAGGCTATTAAAAACATTATCTGCAAAATAACTATGGTTAAATTGTACTTTCATAAGGGTATCAAATGCATATCTCATAGCTTATCCTGCTGTGTTATTACTATTCACATTAGAAACAATTGGCCTGTACTCTTTAATTATTGACTCATCAAAAGTTAACATTCTCATTTTGTAAATCACAGACGGCATATACTTAGCACCTAACGACGCCCATACATTATTTTGTTGCTCGGGAGAAATGGCGGCCATTTCAAAAATTAATTTATCAATACCTTTATCTAGTTTAGGCGTATTTGTTGGTGTAAATACATTTTTATATTGAAAATAAGCTATTATAAATGATAAAAACCTGAGTGCCTCCGGATAGTTGCTGGTGCTGAAGTAAGCTGAAAAAAGTATATATAGGTTAATATTCATCGATGTTGATTTATTTGCAGTTGTTTTGCCGATGATAGTACGAGCATTGCTTATCCCTGTTATTTCTTTTTCAATGTTTACAAGTGTGATTACTATTTTATTTTCACCTTGTATTGCAACTGTCCCATCCTGATTGATAATTCCCGAAAGCACTGCCTTATCTTCATTAATCCTGAGCTTATTTCTGAAATACTCATTTATTTCATCTGTCAAGCACGACAACGCCTCGTAAATCATTATTAAAAACTTTAAAAAGTATAAATATTATTCAATATCCAGCCGCAACCATATATGGAATATGATTAACATTTTATAAAAAAATAAACTAATTGTCGAGGGGATTTAATTCGTAATTAAATAAATAACACCAGTATTAAAAGTATATTTATTGGTAGATTAAGTCCTAATTTTCAGTAACGTTACGAATAAAAGGTTAAAAAAAAAATATGATTTAAATATTTTTTTGAACCTTTATAAAAAAATTATGAATAGCACAAATTATGATTAAGTCTATATTTTTTATTGTTATTTTTTGTGTAGGAATAGTTTTTTTTTCTTTTTCGGCCCTGAATAAAAATGCGGAACATGTTAAGAACAGGATAAGTCTATCATTAACCCATGATAATGATACTACACAGGATAAAGATACGATAAAGCCGAAAGGCCTGATTAATAAGGTAATTCAGCCTTTTAAGTTTAATACCAATGAGCGGATAAGGGTAAAAAAGTTCCTATACAAGTGGAATATTAAAAACACTATAGCTGAGCGTGACATAAAAAAAATTGTTACTTATGATGTTCAGAATGAGCATGCAAGAATAAAAAAGATGCTCCAGGATAGGATAAACAAAGATTCTGTCAATTTAGCAAAAGTGATAAGCAAATTAAAAATAGATGCCAACGCGATGAAGGCTGAACTTCTTGCAAAAATCAAATTGGACTCTATTAAGAATAAGCCACATGGCGATACAGCAGTAAATCCAATTACTAAACCAACAAACAAAGAACCGGTAATTGCCGATGCGGGCACAAGTCAAATGGCGCAAATTACCGATGTAAAAACGCGGCAACAAAAAATCAATCTAGTAAGGCGCTTATTTAAAGCTCCTATAATTGTGTATAACGCCAAAAACCCTGATTCTGTGCGTATAGAACAACTTGGCGTTACGCATACTGCTCAAGTACTAGGTTTTTATCCCAATAAATCAAATAGTAATATCACTAACTTTAATTTTAAATTAATTACCACGCTGGTATATTCTTTAAATCTTATAGATGGCACGCCAGATGAATCAGCGATAAATACTTCAATAATTAATATTGCCCAAAAAGCTGGTTGTAATGTAACATTATCAATCTATAACAACAACAAAAATGAAATATCCAAGCTATTGAAAAGTAGAGATACTAGTTTTATACATAAATCAATAACACTATTAAGAAGGAATAATGCTAGTGGTATCAATTTTAATTTTATTGGCGTTGATAGGAATTTACGGGGTTATTTTGTAACCTTTATTAGAAACCTGCACAATGCTTATCAGAAAACACCGGAACACTTTAAAATAACTATTAGTATTCCGGCCAATGATAAAAGCGTTGGTTATGACCTTGTTGCGCTTGACGAGTTTGTACAAAACTTTATTATCGATTATAGCGTAGTACCCGATGCTCCCGGTTCATTGGCACCATTAAATGATGGGAGTAATAATAGTGTTGAAACTTGCTTTTCTTTTTATTTAGGTACAGGCATTGCAGCTTCAAAATTTATTTTAGGAATTTCGTACAGCGGGGTTGCATGGATAAACCAGCCTCAAAAGGCACTGCCCTCTATTCCTTACAATAAAATACGCACAAATTACTCTACTGCCGTTGTTATTTATAAAAAAGGCGAATCTGCAGCCCATATTGAACTTGACTACAAGAAAACATTTATTGATATATGGTATGATAATGAAAGAACCCTTGGCGAAAAATATGAATTTGCATTAAATCACGCACTTGGTGGTATTGCGATTAAAAACTTAGGTGATGACAATGGTTATGGCGAATTGCAAGATGAACTTATTGATAAGTTTATAAAAATTGACACCTGCGTTACTGGAATCATTGTTAACAAACATACTTTTATTTCATCATTAAGAGATTTTATTGGTTTATTGTTTAAAAGCCCTTGCGGGCAACGTATTAACCCAACCTACAGTAAAAACCTGGGAATAATTAACCTGTGTACAATTGCTTTACTTATTGTTTTAGTAACTGTACTTTTTTTTCAGGTTAAACAAAAGGGCGATACATGTAAATATAAGCGGCCGCTAACCTCTGCCCTAATTGTATTATTTGCATTATGGTCGCTTGTGTTTTTATTATGGTTATTCTTCTGGGATAAAAATGTGT
>JANXTT010000117.1 GCA_025352225.1 Mucilaginibacter sp.
TGATCGATACATTTCTATACAGATATCAGCATTGCCACCTATGCCATGGCATAGGGTGTAAGTTCGATTCTCAAAAGTTGTATTGAGCTCCTTTACTATGTTATCAATTCCAACCAAAGCTTGCTTTTGAAATATTTTATCTTTTAAAAGCTCATACGCCCTTAGCCTCGCTAGTGAAATACCACCTGCTCCATGGCACCACGCCTGCATATAACCGGTATCGGTAAAATAATTGACATTTCCATTTTCAATTGCTTCCTCGGCTTTTTTTACTTCATCGGGCTGATAAAAGCTTTTTCGCAAATCTGGCCAGTTATTTTCCAACGGATTAAAATAATGATCTTCATAATCAAACGCATCTTTTGAGATACGATAAAAAGCAGGATTAGAAAAATAATGCCCTAATTCCAGAAAAAGTGCTGCAATTCCGGATGAACCATGCGAGAACCCACACAAGCCGTTAATTTGGTTATGTAATCGATCGCCAAAAATACCGATGGATGTATAATTTAAGCATAAAATTAGTTTTTGTATTAAATTATCAATAAGAAGGAGCAGTTTTTCATTTTTGGATATGGTATGTATCTGCAATAAGCCAAAAATAATTCCGGCATAACCGGCAAATATATCATTGCATTGATTGGTAGATGATATGATCTTATCCACTTTATTTATCCACTCATCTAAATGGCTATTGATTTCCAACTCGGGGATAACCTCCTGGGCTTTCAATAATACGAACATCACCCCAGTTTGGCCGGAATAAAAAGTACAGGCATTTAAATTTATATCATCAATATGCTCAATTAAATAAGAGGCATTTTTGTAAATAATGTCGCGATATTTTTTTTCGCCTGTGTTTTTATAAAGCTCTATAAAGAAAAAAAGAATACCGGCATTCCCGGTGTACAGATCCCATTGAAATGCTTTTTCAATTTTATTATCATCCAGGGGGAATATGGTTTCCCAATAAATCATATTGCCCTGCTCACAGCATGCATCAATTAGTTGATCAGCAATACGAAGTGTTTCGTTATATATTGCGTCTTTTATTTCTTCTGTTTGTAAATCTACTGTTTGCGTTGTCATAGGTCAACTTGTTCCATGGAGTTTTTAATAAGGTAGCCCAAAAATGCTTCGTCACGGTTAAGAATACCTAATCGGTTATTTGTCATGTGTATATAACTTTCAAAAATTAACATTAATTTCTCTTTGTTATTAATAGGTTTATTAACTGTGAACGGGCATATAAAATGGCCGTCATTTATAAGTTTATTTAATTTTAGATCAATTACCCTTAGTTTTTTTACCCAGGTTTTTACCCAGTTATTTTCCAGATCGTCATCATTTTTTAGCGCAAGCCAAACTTGTTTGTGATAAGGTATTAAAAGTTCCTTTTGTTTGTTGAAAGAATCCTGAAAAGCATGTAGTATAGGCTCTGATTGTCGATTAAATTCGTCTTTTAGTAATAAAGTATCCTTAAGAAATAAGTGATTAAACCAGGATTCGAAAATTAAATTGAAAAAGTAACGCAGCTCATCGGGTGTGAAATTAAACGCAAAGGCAAACGATAAATGCATTTGAATAGCCGCTCCCAAAGCATCTTCATACCGCCAATCGTTGGATTGCCCGATAATTTTTAAAACAGTGTCAGATGATAGCTGGAAAAAACTTTCTGCTAATCCGATTGCATGTTGTCCACCATATCGCTTAATTTCTGGAACATACGGAATGAACTGAATGGAATATAGCGGATACCAATCAGCTGGCCGGGCAATGCTGTTATTTATAGCTGTTTCGCTAGGATCGATTTGATTTTTTGCATCATGAAAGTAAAGCTGCAGATTATCTTTTGTAAAAGCGTCATTAACCCAATCTGTTAGAAAGGGGCGAACTTCGTTCTCGAGCACATGCGTATTGCCTTTTAAACGTAAGCGAATGTGTGGGCCATTTTCCCAATACCTGATAAAAAAATACTGCGTGATAAGTTTTTTTTTCAATAGGGTTTTTGTTAGGGGCTTAACTACATTCAAGAGAAAAGGCTCCCACGGCTCGTCAAAAAAAATATGGGCCGATAGCCACGTAGATTTTATCATTTTTATATTATTTATGCCCGCTAAATACTGCATGGCCGAAAGGGTGTGTTATTATAAAAGAACGCAGTTTTAGGCATCGTTCCACTGAATCAAGCTTTCAATGATATGTTTTTTATTGTTTATTTTAGTAAGCTGGCTGGAATTGGGAAGCATCTCGACTATAGTCATTTGTTTGGGTACTTTAGAGGCTAGTTTTTCAAACATCATAACTAAATGTGGGCTTTGAAAGTTTATATATTGGGGCTTATAATCATCTCGTGTTATTTTATTAAAAAGTTTCGACTGTTCTTCATTTTCCGGCTTATCTTCTCTGTGAAAAATATGTATAAATGTTTCATTGGGAATGTCGTATTCTCTTAACCAGCAATTTAACTTCAAAAAGTATTGCCACTCACTTTCATTTTGATTTTTAACAGGTACTTTTGACCGGGGGAAAACCCATTTTTTCCTAGAAATAACTATCTGCTCAGCCACTACTATTCGAGGAAATATCACAATGCCTTCTTTTATTTCAGCTTTCCTTTCTCTGTATAATTTTTTATATACATTAAAAGTTAATGAATACATTGATGTTGTTCGGTTACTATTAAATTTATCCAGCAGTTGGAACAGTGCTGATCGGCCGGTAGGCATTTCCAAACCTAAATCAAATACATGCAATTCCTTCCCCGTTTGTTTATGAACCAATTTAAGCTTGGAGTCAATCTCAACTATATTAATATCTGTAATCGGTATTTGTCTGTCTTCGGGAAGGTTATTATTCGAATTGGGCATCCAAATTTCGTAGGGTAACAAAGGAGGGTGCAGGTTTGCGTTAAAGCATGAGGCATCACAACCTTCTGCCAATAATAAATTGCTGTTTTGCAAAGATGAATTAAATTGCTCCGCTTCGTCCAAAACTTCTGCTTCAAAAATGTGCAAAAACCTACTCATGAGTTTCATCCAACCGGGAAACCTTAAATTTAATACCCCCATCAGTTTTGGAGCATCACCAGATTCTTTGTCAATAAAAAACTGGACAAATGCTGCTTTGGAGGTCTTGTTATCCTGATTTTTATCTTTAATCCCAACCTCATTATGGGCATGTTTAATATCCGATAGTGATAATTGAACTTCATGATTATTACAGACAGTTATTTTATTCACATAGGCTTCGTTCCATTTATCTTTCAGCCCATTACTATCTTCCAGTTCCTTTATTTTAAGAATCTCTGGCTTATCAACAGTAGATTCTGGATTGTTTTCGGTTAATTTATTATACGCGCGCTCTGTATGTTTAAACTCCCGGTAATAAGTTTCATAAAAATCAAGTAAACTAACTTCATCCCGCCCTTTAAAATGCTCAATATAAAAATGAGTCATTTTTATATGTTCCTCATCTATAATTAAACTTTCAAGCAATTCGTCTAACTGATAAATTTTTTCGGTAAAAGTTTTCAATAATGACGGTTCAATCTGAATATCTTGTTGCAATAACGTGTCTTCATAAAAGATACCTTCTGGCCTGAAATAAAAAAAAGTAATGGATTTATTTTGTATCCCTACTTGCAGCTGTTCTTCATTTGTTTCTTCCAGTGCCTCCAAAGTTACTTTCTGTTCTTTTTGGGCTTTTAATTTCTCTGCAGCTTGTATTAATTGGAGTTCCTCTTTTGACTTCCGTTCAATTTCGGGCAACCCTGCTGCTTCATGAAGTTTCATGCAAATTTCGCGTAGTTCATTATAAGCAAGGTACAGTAGTTTTTTTCTATTAACTAAATCTTCTGTTCCATATTTATTTGCTATTTCCCTGACATGAATTAACACGTTGATTAAATTGTCTATTAGCGGATTTTTACTAGCGACGGGCAATAATTTCTCCCGTAAATGAATATCCCAATCTGTATCCGTTCCTGATACGCCAAAATTATATTCTAAAAATCCAAAATTTATCAATTCCTTAAGATATTCATCAATTTCATCATAAGAAGCTTCAAGAATATCGGCGTCAATTATTTTCTGTATTAGTTCCCCGTATACTATTCCCTGGCTTTCTGATTTTAACAATTCATAGATATATTCTAACGCGGAGTCTGTACTGATACGCTGAAATGCATCTGTATTATTAAAACATACCATAAGGTGATATACATCTCCTTTTTTACTTATGGTGGGATTTGGGCGAATTTTAAACCAATGGCAAATATCTGGATTTACAATTAAGAGGGTTTTGATGTATTTAAATAGAAAATTATTTAGCCTGATATGACTAACGATTTCATGGCCCTTATTATTGAAGGATATAAAATCAGTTTGTGTGTCACGAAGTTGATGATTCCTTGCAATACCTAAGTTGGTAAACGTACTGAAGGGAGATGTTTTGGTGTACATACGTGTGATGTACTTAAATAAACCCTGTTCAATTTGATGCCTTTTTTTATTTTGCATCCCCTCATCAGCAATATATGATGGAATACGATCTAGCATATCCTGGCTCGAAAGCAGTAACCCTTTTTGAAACATTTCATCAGAAAAAAGGGCATTAACGGCTCCCTTCATTTCCTTCTTTTTCCTGATATACAACTCTTCACTTTCAATATAAAATAAGTTTTTTTTGCTTATCAATGTGCAGTATTGATTTAAAAGGAGAAACAGGTCGTTAGGTAAATAAGTTGAGAGTTTTTTAATTTTGTCTGGTGATATTTCACGATCATTAAATATATCTCTCCGCAATGTCAATATGGTATTCTGAAGAGGGTTATCATTCAGTAAAGTGATGTGTGCGTACAGTTTTTCGCTCAGGTCATTTTTAGCTGAATCAAGTTTTGTTTGAATGTTAATATATTGATCAATCAATTCAGGCGCTTCGGCAAATATAAGTTTGTCTAATTCGTTAATGCTGCCTCCACTAATACGTAAAAGCGTATAAGGGAATATTTTATATGGTTCCATAGGTATGGGGCTATAATTTTAGGTTTTTGCAGGGCGGTATTGCGGAGTTTTACTCACAATTTTAATTAATTGATAAAAAAAGCGTTCAATCAGGCGCATATCTTTGGTTACAATATCTGCCGACCCGGCCATATCCTGGTGGTAATCAAGCTTGATGTTATAAGACGTGGTTAATCCTTTAGGGAGGGCGATGTTTACTGCATATTGATTATTACTTGGAAACATACTGATATCTGTAACAATCCCTTGCAATATCCCATACTCTGGATAAGGGTAACTCTCTAATCGTATCAATACTTCCTGACCTTTTTTTACATTACCAATTCCTCTGGCAGGTACCATACATTTCGCAACTAATTTGTTAAAAGACCCTACAACGATAAACAATTCGTCGTTTGGGGAAATCGACTGACCGTCGCGCAAGTTTTGTGAAAAAATCACGCTTCCGTTTGCGGGGGCAGTTATGGTATATTTGTATTCCCATTGTTCCATACTTGTACTAAGTTGTTGAAAAGCGGTATATAAGTTGAGCCATTGCTTTTTATCTTTCTCTTGGGGTAGATTTATTTTATGTTGAACGCCAGTTTTAAAAAACAAAGCGTATTTATCCAACCGGTATAAAAAATCTGAATAAGCAGGTTGTATTTCTCCTAACATATACCCGGATGGAAATTTAACGGTTGCGTATAAATTGGGCGAATTAATTACTTTTTCAAACTCATTCAATTGTTTTTTAAGTCTAATAATATCATCCGTATGAGCGGTATTTTTTAAAACGAGCAGATAGGAATCCTTTTTTATTAATTCGTTATTGTGACAAAGAAGTTTTTCGATTTTACCAGACGTTTTTGCCTTTATTCTTACCGGCGGGTTATCACTGGTTAATATGGTAGGCGCGGTAATTATGTCGGGATATTTTACGAACCACGAAATCAAAAGCAGCATCAATAGCACCATAAACATTACAGTCATTCCCCATCTTATTAACCAACCTGGTACTACGGTTAAAACTTCGTCAACAGGTTCGCTTCTTATTTCTAACCTTCTATCTTCTATTTCCTTAGGCTGTATAGTCATTGTCCGAGTTCTAACTGGTTTTTCACAAGATTATAATAATTACCTTTTAACGCTATCAGACTATCATGATTTCCCTGCTCCACCAGTTCCCCGCGTTCAAGAACCAAAATTTGATCAGCATTTTTTACCGTGCTTAACCTGTGTGCAACAACAACAACTGTACGGCCTTTAAAAAACTCGTTCAAATTATCCATTATAACCTTCTCATTGTTGGCATCCAGAGCATTTGTTGCTTCATCAAAAAAAAGAAACTCTGGGTTTTTGTATACCGCGCGGGCGATAAGAAACCTTTGTTTTTGACCCATACTTAAACCATGCCCTTCCATACCTATTTTTTGATTATACGCCATAGGCAGCGTTTCTATAAATTCTCTGATATTAGCTGTATTGGCCGCTCTTATTAATTTTTCTCTATTTATCACTTCATCAGAAAGGGCTATATTTTTAGCAACAGTATCCGAAAAAATAACCCCTTCCTGCATTACAGTTCCGCATCGGCTCCGCCAAAATTTACTGCTTAAATGCTCCATATTAGTGGCGCCAATATGTACAGTACCTTTTTGAGGTTTATAAAACTTAAGCATCAATTTTAATAGGGTGGTTTTGCCACTTCCACTTGTTCCTACAATTGCTGTTACTTTATTACAGGGTATAGTTACTGTTATTTTTTTGAGTACTTCTCGGGCTTCAGTTCCATCATAGCTGAAGCTTACATCTTTAAAAATCAGGTCAGGTTTTTCAGGCAATATGTTATCAATATTTATTTCAGGATTTTCTTCTTCGTCCTGGTCATATATTTCGCTTAACCTGTCAAGGCTTATTTTTGCATCTTGAGCAGTTTGTACAAACCCAATCAGCTGGCCTATGGGCAAATTTAACTGCCCAACAATGTATGACACCGCCATCATGGTACCTAATGTCATATTGCCCTGAATTACTTCATTAGCTGTTATTATACTAATAACAATGTTTTGCACCTCGTTAATAAGGGTTGATCCGGAAGCTTGGTATTGACCTACTTTAAGCCCCTTTATTTTTATTTTGAATAAGCGTGCCTGTATATGTTCCCATTCGCTAGCTTTTTGCTTTTCACAATTATTTAATTTTATTTCTTGCATCCCAGTTACAAGCTGGATTATGTTACTCTGATTTTCTGAGTTACCGGCAAACGTTTTATAATTGATTTCTTTCCTTACTTTTAAGAAGAACAATATCCATGTTACATATAATATGCTTCCAATTATAAAAACAGCAAAGATTTTTAAATTGTAAATAGCCAGTACAATGCCAAAAACGAAAAAATTTATCGTGGAAAAAAGTGTGTCGATCGATGAAGAAGTTAAAAAATTCTGTATCGTATAATTATCATTAATTCTTTGCAGTATATCTCCTGTTTTCCGCACATCAAAATAAGAGATAGGTAACCGCATTAATTTGGACAGAAAGTCGGAAATAAGCGAAATGCCAATCCTTGTGCTAATATGAAGAAGAATCCAGCTTCGGATAAAATTTATAAATACACGTCCCATTGTCATCATCAACTGGGCGATAAGGATGAGGTATATAAATTGTAGATTACGGTAATTTATACCATAATCCACCATGGCTTGCGTGAGGAATGGTAATATCAGCGAGATTAAGGTTCCAGCTAGTAAGCCTATAATTAGTTGTATAACAAAACGTCTGTATTTTGACAGGTATAGAAAAATTCTTCCAAAGCCTTTCTTAACATTTTTAGAAGACGTTACTTCATCATCATCGTCATGGAAATTTAGGGAAGGCTCCAGTAACAGTAAAATACCCTGCTCTCCGGGCAAACTAACCCACGATTTCAAGAACTCCTCTTTACTATAATCAATTAGGCCGAACGCAGGATCAGCAACAAATACTCTATTTTCTGTTATTTTATATATTATAATAAAATGGTTCAGGTTATAATGGGCAATGCAGGGTAGGGGTAAGTCGTTAATTAACTGTTCAATGGTAACACGTACTGCCAGCGTTTTCATTCCAAGTGCTTCTGCCAAATTGCTCATGTTTAACATGTTTGTACCATCGCGGGAGAAATGCGCTTTCTCTCTTATTTTCGACATTGGAATATGCTTTCCATAATAACGAAAAATCATACTGAGGCAAGTTGGGCCACAGTCCATTTCGTCAAACTGCAGTTGGAAAGGGAAGCTTTTTTTAAACATTATTTGCACTTAACAGATTTCAGAAATAGATGGTATAGGCGTTATGTGAACTTATTTTTTATATATGAACACAACCACCAAATTATCAATAAAGTATTAATAAACTTACTTTTTATATTATTTTTTATGAAATTTAACAGCAGCACCCTTTATGGCAATAAAAAATTAAGGCAGAAATTTTCGTAAATTAAATTCATAACTTAAGCTAATAAGCATATTTAATACTTTCCACAAGTACCGTTGTATGCTAGGGAAATAGTTGAACGCCGTGGTGGCAGGTCGTAAGGGCGCCAGTACGTAGCTAACGCTATATTTAGTTTCCTATAAGATGATTTGGAAGCACTTCAAATTTAATTGACAAATTAAATAGATTACGGTATAATGAAACTCGGATATACGGCCCACTTTGATAATATTTGAAGCTAACAAGCCATCAATGCTGTTCCATAAATATTAACATACTTTGTAGTTTATGTAATTATTTTTATATTTACATAACCTTCACTAACAATACGCTATTTATAAAGCTCATTCATTGTTTCAATTAACATCATTATGAACAAATTTGCACTGTTCTTCAAGCGAAGCTCACCATTGCTTTGCTTATTCCTGACTTTTGTTGCTTGTACTGCTTGTAAAAAAGATAAATTAACACCCGAAACCCATACTGGGGCCAATACGTTTAGCTGTAAAATAAATGGTGCTATTTTTAAACCTGGTTACCAGGAATTATTTGGGCCTACCCCTTTAATAGGTAATATGTCGACTAATTCGAATGGCTTCGATTTAGATATAAGTGCTTGTAATCAACAACTTAAACCATTTCAGGAAATTGATATACACCTTACCTCTTTTAACGGATTGGGCACTTACACCGTAAAAAATAACCAGCTGTATTTTACATATATATCCTATCAATATAATTTGCCGTTCGATACTAATTTAACCGGAGTAGGCACATTAACGTTAACTAGATACGACCAAGCGAACCACATCGCTTCCGGAACTTTTAGTTTCGCAGTAGCAAGTAAAGAAAATCCCAATAATATAATTCAAATTACCGACGGGAGATTTGATATACAAGCGAAATAACAAATGGGAAGCACTAGATAAAATGTATGTTGTTTTTGTAAAATTCATTGTACAGCGAGAATCATTATGATGATTCAGAAGCTATTAACTTCCCCATACCGAAAATAGCAAAAGAAACATACTTGCTTGGTTATATAAGATAAAACCCTCCAAAACATAAAAGCCCCCAATTATGGAGGCTTTTATGATACTGCCCATTATTTAAAACCCTACCTAATTATGGGCCGTCCGGTGTTTTTTTCCTATGTCAAATACTAGTACAATTATTTGCACAATTTTTATGGTCAATTATTCAATTGCGCCAGAATGCTGAATTACAATTTGCTTTTCATATAACTCGCTACCTTGTTTAATATGCAGGTAATATGTTCCATTTGAGAGATCGCTAGTATCCAATTGGATACTTTGCTCGCCACTTGTATTTTTTCCAGATTTCAACATCTTTCCTTTATCGTTAAATAGCTCCACGGAATATGTACTTGTTTCCTCCATAATACTTGTTTCACCTGAATTTGCAGATGTTACCTTGCGATTAGTAGAAACATTAGGATTTTTAATATTTAGTTGGTTATTTGCTGGATTTGGATAAAACAGCGATTTGGATGCGCTATAACCACATGGTATTGTGAAGTTTTGATAACCAAAGCCGCTTTCTCCACAATCGGTACTGGCAGTTACCCCTAATAAGTGACTTCCGCAAGATGATTGTAAATAGAGATCTTTACTAGGTGTAGATAGCACTAATTGACCATCAATATAATAATTTAAGTCCCAACCGTAATTAGGAAAGTTGACAATAACATGGACTGTATTTCGGTTAAGTTTGGTATAAAGCTGAACGATACTTGGTGAAGGAGGTGTTAATGTAACTCGTTTACCAATTGATATTGTGCCACAATCGGATATAACCGATGCTGATACTATGCCGATGGAATTGTCATTGCCGTTTAGGGTAACCGAAACACTTGTACCATTATTGGCCCCAGAAATTGTAAAACCTTTTGATGCCGTCCAAACTATGCCATTTAAACCTGATATACCGGTTGTGTTAAGTTGATAAGTGGCATTAGTATAGGAGCAATTTAAAAAGTCGGGCCCATTAATAAGGGTGTTACTATTGCAAAACACGCCACACCCTCCTACAGGAGGTGGTGTGGAAGCGTTGGCATTTAACTCTTTAGTTAACCAGTCACCATTGCGTGTTTCAAAGCTGATATGATCTTCGTTAATTGCACCTTGCCCAACCGTATAGGCAGTAACAAAATTGGCGAATGGTGTGCTTTTCGGTGCCACTGGCGGGCTTGATGCCGAATAAGACGTGAGGTAATCTTGTTGCGATAAATTTGATGAACTTCCGCTAATATCTAACACACTTGGTACCGAAACATAACAGAAATTAAAAGGGCCATTAAATACCAAATTGGCACCACCAAGAACACTTTCTCCTTCTATGCTTTTAAGTGCGTCAACATGTAAAAAACTGCCTGCAAAGTTTTCATAACCTAAAACACCAGATGGCGCATTCATGCTTTTATCGGTAAGGGTTACGGTTATCGGTATAAACCATAATAGCGTTTTGGTGTACGTTATATTCCCATTGTAAACCTGATTTCCGCCGGAGGTACTTGAAGCATTTACCTGAAAATGCAAACTAATTATATTACTACCGGGCAACACGCCTAGCAGGAATGTCGCCTTACCTGTTGCGATAAATTCGAAAGGGGCAGCAAGTAGATTTGCCAGATCCCCAAGAATTTTGGTATTAGCCTGGCCGTCCATTAAAAACAATAATCCGCCTGCTTGCACGTCTTGTTGCTGCGCACATTCAGAACCATTGCTTATTGCCACATTACGAATATTGCTCTGGCTTGGATAACCCAGACTGCTTAGTTCGGTTTGCCATTGGTTGTGCATGGTGTTATCCATGTTATAATTCCTGTCAACATAGTTTATAATCATTTGCCTGGAAGCCGGCGCATTTAGTTCAGCAAACGCGGGTGATCCCACCAATAAATTTACAACAGAACCGAGAAACCCTGTTTCTACAATAGTATTTTCAGCATGGTTTACTAAACTTTGATAACCCACGGGTAGGTTTACACCTTGCTGCGGCCCGTCGTGGCTAATATATAAACGGGTATCATGCGTTTCGCCAGCATTCTCCATTGTTTTTAATGCATAGCGGGTTACCAACGCGCCCATGCTTTGCCCCATAATTACATTTTTTTCGGTACTGCCATTTTGAGCTTTTTGCCTATTTACCCAACGTATAACTTCTTTTACCAGTAATGCATTACGTTGTATATAATCGGCGCCATCACCATAATCGATATAGATCAAGTCGTATGTAGAGATGTTGGAATTTAATAGTTGTGTCAACGAGGGGCTTTGTTTGGTTACTTCCCTAAGAAAATCTGTCAATGAATGTTCCCCCGTTTTCGATTCGGGCTTAGTAAACTTACCATAGTCAATACCTTCTACTATAATTAAAGGTTTTTGTATGTTGGTATGCCCTGGCGCCAATTGTACTGTAACGTAACCATAGGCCGAGCCACCATTATAAGTTTCGGAGCTATTTATCGAAAAAAAGCTTGGATTGCCGCTAACTGCAGTAACACCTTGTGTAACTTGCTGTGATTGAGAAGCCGGCGGGTTGTTTTGTGCATAAACATCGGCATTAACCTGTAGGCGGGTATGGCTTTGCAGTATACTATTATCAGCAAGGTATACTTTAAAGTTCCATATTTTTAAACCGGTATCGGCATAATTAACAGGTATTGCTATATCAGGTATTATGGTGCGGTAGCCTTGCCCGTCGCCGGCGTCAAGTTCTATATGGCCCACCATGCCCTTGCTATTGCTTAACCATAAGCTATTGGGTAGTAAAACATTAAAACTTTTCCCCATATAAGTTTCTGCAGCGGGTGCAAAACCTATTGTTTTACCTGTTAAGTAGGGGTTTTGCCAATTGCCATTAGCGTAACTATCAAAATACTGATTATTGCTGGCTATAATTTTACCAGCGGCAAGCGCGTTGGCATCAAAGTAAGCGTACTGGTAAAACAGCCCGCATAAGGTTACCTGGCCAGGGTGCCTGTAGGTGTTCCAAACGCTATCGGTAGTGGTAGCGTTTGGTAAGGTGGTATACGCGGCGGCTGTAACCCGGGCTGTAGCCAGGGTATTATAAATTTGATATAACAGGGATTTATTTAGCAGGGTACTTTGGGCCATATTTATCCCATTATAGCTTGATATATCAGTCAGCTCCAAAGCGTAATCTTTTAACAAGCCAAATGGCACGCGGCTCATGTCTAAATTTCCAAACACACGGTTCATTTGATACCTAAAACTGGTATCAGCTCTATTGCCGTTGATCGATTGCGGAAAACCTATTGACAGTGTTATTGGCCCGTTTGCGCCATTAGCGGAGAACCCATTTGACAAGGTGATACTATGTGTGGCCAGTATATGCAGGGGGGTAGTTATTGGTACGCTAAGCGTGGTATCTACAGTTTGTGCATGTAGTGTGTTTATGCTTAGCAAAGCGCTGACGATCAGCAACAAACTTAGATTGATCTTTATATATGGAACCATGTGGCTGATGTGTTAATGATAAGGTTTTACTTTTTATTAAGTATATTTTCTACCTTTTTATCTAAATTCTGTTGGTCTTGCTGTATCTTTAACAAAAGGCTTTGTTGGGTTTTTAAAAGGCCATTTTGTGTTTCGATTTGTTTATCCTTCTCTATCAAATAAAGCGTTAGTTCTTCTATTTTCTTCATCAATAGTTTATTCATCTCACCCAGGTTCAAGCCTTTTTCGGTTATTTCTTTTTCTGATGGTACCTCGGGTAAATGATGGTTTTGGTCAATGTAAGTTTTGACATCGGAAAGTGAAGGAAGCGCATAATCTTTGTTGAAGACATAATCAGCCCAGCCATTAAGATCAATTGTTACTTGTTTGGAGTGGATTGTGCCGTTTACAGCAAGTTTAGAATCAGGCGTAGTTGTACCAATGCCCACATTACCATTTGCCAATATTGATAACCGAGCCAAACTGTTGGTGTACAATTGGGTTGATTGTCCTCCTGCCGTACCAAGTTTTATATTTCCGCCAGCCAGTGCTACCATATTTGTTTCGATAGCTCCATTCACATTTTCCGCGAAAGCATTGTTACCTATACTTGAGCCACCAGGAAAAAAATACAAACCACTTCCAACTCCACCATAATATGCGGAAGCCATTTCAAATCCTGTTTTACTGTTTCCTCCGGAGGTTTCTGCGCGGACTGCAGTACTACCATAAATATGCAACATCGTCTGAGGGCTGGCTGTCCCTATCCCAACATTACCCAAAGCGTCTATCCGCATTCGTTCAGCCATGTTAGTTTCAAATAATAAAGAACGACTTCCTGAATTACCGATTCTTGTTTCATCATTTGCAGTTTGAACCAAATAACTTTTGCTAATACCGCCTGATCGTTCAACTATGAATTCTGCTCCGTTTGTCGAACCTAACAAATGCACTATTTTATTGGAACTACTATATACACCATTTGGGTTTGTTGTGCCAATGCCTATATTACCTGTATTGGTGGTAATAATGTCGTTTCCGCTGGTTACCCATTGCGCATAAGAGAATTGGACAAACATAATCGAAGCTAAAAAACTGAAGTAAAATTTTTTCATGGAGTTATTAAATAGGGATTTGTATTAAAAAGAAGTTATTAACTTTTGGTGTAATATTTATATGTAGATCAGTTTTTCGTTATAAAAATCGATAAATATTATGGCATTTGGAAATATAATTGGTCGATTTTTAAGTCATTAGAGGTATTTTTCGAGCGGCTTATAAATTATAAGTGGTGGGTAAAATAATTTCGTGTTGAAGTTTGTTATGGGTCTGAACGAGTCTAAAAAAATCATTTAACTCACTTTCAGCATAACAAATAACTCTCGCCTGGATCGCTTAAGCATACAAATCGGGCAGCATCAGCGTTTTTATAGTGACTCAAAACCTTTGTTTGAGAAAATAGTGAGCAGTGGTTGGGATTGAACCAACCTTTAAGGAAATCAAAGCTCGAACAGAGACCGCAGATGATCCGCATCAAACCAAAACAAACTATCAATTAAGCTCCTCAGAAATTAATTTTAGTTACAATGGGGCCTTAAAAACGCCTGCTACATTTGCCATATAATTATCAATCGTGGCAATATCTACGGCATCGTTAATGAAACCAATATGCATATCCGGGCGAATAATCAGTGTTTTTTGCTGATCAGCCTTTGCTTCAAAAGCATCAAAAATATGCCTGTTTTTATTAGATGGTGGTAAATAAAAAAAGTTAAGGCTATGTGGATAAGTTTGAGTTATCCATTTGGCAAGGGCAAATAATGTAGTTTCTGTTAGTTTTCCTAAAGCTATGAATGTGAACCCGGCCTTTGCGCACCATTCATGCAGATCAGTTTCTACCTGTTTTTTTTCATCATATACCTTTAAATAGGGCAGCCTGTCGCCCGCCTTTATTTTAGTTGCCGGGCTTAAATGTAAATTTATTTTACTATCGCGATAGTTGATCCCCATTTGAGATATTTTTATGAAAAACGCTTTGCGTAATTTTTCATTGCCCCATACACGTTGCAACAACCTTGGTAGTACCCATTTTCTCAGTGTCCGTATCCAAAAACTATCCGATAAAATAAAAGTAAATGCGCGATCGGTGGTTTTTAATAATTCTTTTGCAACCGGCATTCGTTCAGCAGCATAGCTATCCAGTATTAATGGGTTGAGCTGTTTGTTAACTACTCCCGCCAATTTCCAGGCTAAATTATACGCATCCTGTAATCCGGTATTCATACCCTGCCCACCAACAGGTGAGTGGATATGGGCCGCATCGCCAATTAAAAAACAACGTTCAGAATTAAAATGTTCCGCCATCCGGTGATGCAGCCTGTAAGTTGTAAACCAATGGCATTCCGTAATCAGCATATCGGCTTTAGTAATGCTTTTTAAGTGCGGTTTAATATCATCAATAGTTAAATTTTCTGATGATGACAATTGCTGTGGCAGATTACCTACTACGCGGTATCTTTTTTCTTCAGGCATTAAAAAGAAAGCGGCAAACCCGGCTTTAGCTAAAAAGAGATGGATATTATCATCGGCAATATTTTCAAGTGTAACATCTGCAAGGTAAAATTCGTGCTCGTACGTATCTCCTGCAAAGGCTATGTTCAAATGTTTTCGTACCATGCTATGTGCGCCATCTGCACCAATTAGCCATTCGCAATGCAAGGGGCTTTCTTCCTCGCCGTTCTTTAGCATTACCTCAACATAGATGTCATGTTGCTTAAAAGAAACCAAAGATGTATTCCAGTAAACAGGGCAGCAATTTTTGGTGAGGTAATCCAGTAACAACCGTTCGTTTTTGCTTTGCTGATACATATGCAAAAATGGGAACATGGTTTGTTGGATGCCCATATTGCTTAATGAAAGCTCAGCAACTGGCTTGCCTTCCATACAGAGTGAAACTCCTCTGGCTTGCTTCCCTTCCTTTAAAATACGGTCGAGAATACCCATCTGCCTGTAAATTTCTAACGACCGCGCTTGTACCGCTAGCGCTTTAGAATGATTAGTTGGGCCTTGCTTACTATCAATAATTACAGGTTGTACGCCATGCCGCAATAATTGCGCGGCCATCATTAATCCTGATGGGCCTGCGCCAATAATTAATACCTTGCTTTGCTGTTCGGTAATTTTCATTTACTATGAACGAAATAGCAGGAAAATAGTTGGCCGTTTGTGCAGATCGGGTATTTGCTTCTTCCAATCGGCAATGGTTAAGGTTTTAATAAACTCCGTATCTGCGGTTATATCGCAGGCAATACAAAGCCGTGTTTTAGGGCTGCAACTTTTCAAAACATCTTCCAATAGTGAATTATTGCGAAAGGGAGTTTCAATAAAAAGCTGTGTTTGTTTCAAGCGTTCGGCTGCAGCTTCAAGCTCTTTAACCCGTTTGCAGCGTTCTACTTTATCAATTGGCAAATAACCATGAAAAGCAAAGCTCTGCCCATTAAAGCCCGAAGCCATTAAAGCCAATAATATGGAGCTGGGCCCTACTAACGGAACTACTTTAATACCACGTTTATGCGCTTCGGCTACAATTTCAGCACCAGGGTCGGCTATTCCGGGGCAACCCGCTTCACTCATTAAACCTACACACTTTCCGGATTCTAATCCAACAAAAAATTCCCCTAAACCACTATCGCGGTTATGCTTTCCATAATCGTGAATGATGAGCTCGCTTTGTGGGATTTTTAAACCGGCTTCTTTTAAACATCGACGGGCAGCTTTTTCGTTCTCAACAATATATTCATGGATTTGATTAATGGTATCAACCAAGAATGGGGTTAACGATTTAGCCGCTGAGTTTTCGGCAAGCGGAACCGGGATTAAAAAAAGTGTTCCTTGAGACATATTGCAAAAATGGCTTTTTTTTTGTAATTTAAACTTTTAGAAAGGAGTTTTAAAAATGAAATCATTAGGGATAAATTGGTTTATTGAAGGATATATTGACTTTGAGCATAAAAAATATGTTTTATTAGATTATTTACAGGAAATAAACCGGCACTTTGACAAAAGTCGTTTATACCCCAATTTATCTGATCTGATATTTCATTACAATAACTTATTAAGTTTTAAA
>JANXTT010000119.1 GCA_025352225.1 Mucilaginibacter sp.
AAATTACCCGGATAAAAATCCTACAGACGACCCGTGGTAAATAACTTCCTTTTCTTTAATTTACCCCAAAGTT
This sequence comes from Mucilaginibacter sp., assembly GCA_025352225.1. GTDB lineage: Bacteria > Bacteroidota > Bacteroidia > Sphingobacteriales > Sphingobacteriaceae > Mucilaginibacter. The sequence continues at coordinate 74 of JANXTT010000119.1, forward strand.
GTTTAAATCTAAAGTGCCATCATTTTTTTAATCAAAATATTAAAAATAAATTATAGATTTAAAAACCAATTTAACCTTTATGGATACCTTAAAAATATTCCGATCCATCTGCTTATTAGGCTTTTTATTTATTATTTACGCATGCGCGTCGCGCAAACCAACTAATTTTATTTATGGCTCATTTAAAGATGAGCGCGATGGCCAGGTATACAAAACCATTGTAATAGGCAAGCAGGTTTGGATGCAGGAAAACCTCAACTTTGCTACCAAACACGGTTCGTTAGATTACGATAAAGATCCAGCAAATGCCAAATTATATGGTAAACTGTATAACTATAGCGCCCTGCCAGATGCCTGTCCTGCGGGGTGGCATGCACCATCGCTAACTCACAAGCTACTGTTGGATTATACAACGCCACAATGTCGCTAACATATAATACAACAGCAAGTTTTGTTTGTTCAGGATCACCTATAACTTTCGGGACTGGACCTACAACAGTAACAGGGTTATTTAATTCCGAAAATTAAATACCTTTATTAATGATAACGAATTTTTTTAACACCATTGCGAGAATCTCAATTCTCGCAATGGTGTCATTATTGTGTAATTGTTGCATCCCACATTACTATACGAACCAAGGTTGTAAATCAATTTCGTTGATATCTAGTTTTCAGCTTTTGAAAGTAGATAATAACCAATTATTTTCTATCGGTGGCAGCCTTAACATATTCTATTGCGATAATTATATTTTATTTCAATTACCACAAAATCCAGCGCCCACAACCGCGGACAACAATAACGGCGGGGACATTACAATGAAAAAAGTCAAAGTGGAGGAGACTAAATGTGCTTATGTGATTTATAATAAAAAATACAATTATGGATACCTATTCGACTCCTTAAGTATAGAAAAGCCTCGAGTAATATCAATTGATTCGTTTTTGACTATGAGAACGTTTAAAAAATTTCCTTTTTATTTAGAAAATAATGTTAGTTTAGTTGAAGCTTCACGAAACAAAATCAATCATACTTTAATTGAAAAATATATTTATAAAGATAAAAAAGATATATCTTATGCTGACACCATATACTATTTTTATAGGAAGGGCTTTAAAAATATTGAATATTCATTTTCAAAAAAATTAGATTCCATAAAAAAATTAAAGCTATATAGCGTTAGGTTAATATATAATAAAGTACCAAAGGGGAATCATGGTATGGATATTCCTAAAAGAGAGTTTCTTTTTGAAATTGAAAATAATAATAGCTATAGCAATAAAATCGTCGATTTTATTAATAGATTTAAGGAAAAAGAAAGTTCGATGCCCTACTCTAAAAGACAACAATAACCAAAATCATTGCTGGTTGCTTCGCCTTCATTCAAGTATTTTGGAAACGGCCGGGGCGTTACCCAATATTCCTTTCTGGATGAATCCGGCCAGTTGTTTTATTCTACTGTATTTAGCGCGGCAGAACCGGAATCCCATTATGTGCTCGACGGTTTGACCCATAACGAAGTGGTTATGCATAATGCGCATTCGACCGACACCCATGGTTTCAGTGAACCCGTATTTGCCGTAACTGGTCTTTTGGGTATCGAGTTCCGCCCAAGGTTTGCCCGCTTCCATCACCAGCAGCTTTATTCTATCGATGAAGTACGAACTTATAAAGAACAGGGGTTTAAGATCGTTCCCGAACTTAAGATCAATCTGGAACATTTGGAAAATAATTGGGACGATATCTTAAGGCTGGTATGCACCATTAAGCTGGGGTATTCCAAAGCATCGACTTTGTTCAGAAGGCTAAACTCTTATTCAAAACAGCATCCTTTGTACAAAGCACTCAAAGATTTGGGAATGCTATATAAAAGGGCTTATATCTATCAATATATGGATGACGAACTGATACGCAAAACGGTATCCGGTTCTCTTTCTAAAATTGAAAGCAGCAACAATTTTTCTAAAGCAATAACTATGGCAATAACCAGGAACTCGTATGGGCAACCTGCCGGGATCAGTTGATCGCAGAAGGATGTAAACGGTTGATAGCAAATGCCATTAATACTTACAATCTTTTATTGCTATCTGAAAGGCTAATTCAGGCAGTTACGGAAGAAGAAAAGCAATCTTTATTGAAGAGAATGATCTGAACCTCGACCCAAAGCTGGGTCCACATCAATTTGGTCGGCGAATATGACTTTTCAGATGGAAAAGATTACAAGATGTTTGATATAGAGGCTCTGATGGAGCTGAAGCTAATGCGTGAGAATTGAGTATTCAACACAATTGGGCAGAAAATTTTCTACAGCAAAGTCGTGGTACTTTTCTCCCTTTCTTTAATTTACCCCAAATGTCTAAAAGAGCGGTGCTTTTTTAGACATTTTGAAATATACTATTAAACAAATAATCCAAGTAAATATAAAAGGCAATAATAAGAGGATATATAATGGCGATGGTATTGTATATAATACAACAAAAATTAATGGTGCACCTATCATAAGCTTTTTGAAATATTGCTTTCTTGTTAAAAAGGGCAATGATAAAATGACGCTATGAGTTATTAACAGCATACACCATAGTATAATATTTAATGAAGATAGTGTCCCGGCTTTGAGCATCTCAAAATTTGAATTAAACTCATAAATGTAAAGTATGTTCTTCTGGCCATTAATAGTTATTCCGAAAAACAAGGAAAAAGCTATCATTATAATTAATAAGACTTTCATATTCTTTAAGATTAGTTACAAGGGCCATGGCTTGCTGGCGCTTTCCCAGGAGTCGCACTTGCTCCTGAAAGGGTCATGATAGCTTGCCCGAAATCTCCTGGAGTATTAACAAACAAACCCCTTGCAGCAGGCGGCAAATATATTCCGGCATCACTAATCCAGCTTTTTGCAGCATCCGTACAATTGTATTCAGGATTACTACTTAAACTTTGTGACAAAGTGTAATTGGCCGTTTGTTGATCAAGAATAACAGCATTCAATGCTGCGGAAAACTGAGTTGAATTAACCGATACAGTATAGCTTTGTGAATAAGAATGATTGCTATTATCCTTGACTACCCCTTTGGCACTCATAGAAACCGATCCTGGATAAAATCCCATTACTTGGGTAACAGATGTTCCATCCGTATTATCCTTTTCGAACCCAACGAAAGTATGCCCAACATCTATCCCTCCGTTAACCCAGCGATATTGGTCATTATGTCCAGGTATAGGTTGATCAACATATATTGTTAACTTATAACCAGCATCTGTTTTTCCATCTGTAAAACAATTGGCGAATTTTCTAGCGTCAATGGGAACCCCAGGATCTAAAACCGGTAAATTGTGACTTATAGTCTCCGCTGTAAGCGTATTTGTCGATCCAGAGGTGGAACCGGATGATGATGATCCACCTCCAGAAGTTGTATTTGAATAAGAAGCAGGTTGAGGCGTATTATAATCAGGAACAGTCGAATCGTCAAAACACATAAATGTCGTGTTATAACCATATACTAAATTGGTCCAAATGTATCCACCAGATGCCGAATCATAATAACCATTGTAACTGCCATACGGGGTATCTACCCAGCCACAGATTTCATTAGTTCGTTTAGTGCTTTGTATTTCTGGTTTATCTTTTCCAAAATACGGCGTAACAAAACACTTGGTTCCTTGGATGCCTTTATTTATCCTTAAAACATATTTTATAGTTCCATCCCAATTGAGATATTCCACATATCCGCTAAACTCATTTCTTAGTTTATCAAGCCAATTGTTTTTTAAACCATTACCCAATATAGCTACTGTTTCTTTGTCGGGAATATAGGTTATTATTTTTTTATAATTAATCTTATTTTTAACATCGCGGTAGATCAGAAGCCGGGTAATAGCGGCGTTTAATCCAGTATGATTTATTTCCTTTTCATTATTACCTGAAGAAAAATTGTATTGATAGGTCTTCCTGTTACTCAAACTTATTGGGACTTCTACAACTCCAAATTGCCCTTCATGGGAACTGTGGGCATTTTGCCAATCTATTGTCCCACTTCTATTTGAAAGATCGGGATCTGAACTTTCAATTTTAATGGTATCTGAGCTAACCTTATTCGTTGATTCGATATAATCTTTAGCTTCGGTTATGCTAAAAATATTTTTCACCCCGGCCGCCGGTAATTCTTTTCTTTTGTTTTCACTTTCTTTTCGACACGCATAAATAACGCATACCAATAGACATAGTAATAAAAGATAAATTTTTTTCATAAAAGAGGTTTAGATAGAGGTTAATGAATGATATGGGTAATGTCGGAATGCTAGATGACTAAGTCACATCATATTTAAAGTTAAAAAATAATGATAACCGCCTTGATTAATTAATATCCATGAGATGACTTTGTTAGTTTGCGGAGCAAATCGTATATAACCCAGTGGGGTTTCGGGTTTTGCCTTTAAAAAGTACACATATACCTGATCTTCAATTTCTTTTAGCCCATTCGTTTCTTCAGCGTTTTTAAAGTGATAATTTGATAGCTTGGTAGCATCGTAGTCCTTTAACCACAACATATTCACATGGCTTTTGACGTCCCTGCATAATTTAACCATATATTGGAGCCGCTTCTGGATTCGAACTTTGGAGGAGTCAGATTTTATATAATTGATATCCACATAACGATGGAATAAGACGAAAGTATCTAACTTTAAGCTATCTGTTTTTTTCAAATATTTACAAAAGGATCTAAAATTGTTGACTCTCTGTATATCCAAATTTTCTTGCGCAAATAAAAATTGGGATAAACATATCAAGACAGAAATACATATGATCTTTTTCATGACTTAGCCTTTAATTTATAGGCAATTACAATCAAATTTTAATATACTTAGATTGCTAATTGCTGTTTATTGGTCTAAAGGTAATTCCATTAAAACGAAGTATTTTTGACAAAAGTCAAAAAGTTTTTTTGCTCCTTATTCTGCTTAATGTTTCCTGACTTATACCTAAATGTGATGCTATTTGACCTAAGGAGGCCTTTTGTATAATTGAAGGGTACGCTTTTATCAATTCATTGTATCTTTCGTATGCTGGTAATGTCCTTAAAGCAATCGCCCTCTCTTCACTCTTTATATAATACTGCTCCGTAATAATCCTACCAACTATGTTGTATTCAGGAAATTCTAAATATATTGTTTGCAATTGTTCCCAGGTTAGTGACAATAGTATGCTATCTTCTAATATTTCGATATTTTCTGTTGCCGCCCGCTGGGTAAAGAAGCTGTAAACCGAAATCATTATATCTCCTTGGCCCATAAACCACGTTGTATATTCTTTTCCATCTTTTATATAATAAGCCCTTGCAAATCCTTTCTGTATAAAATAGATACGTTTATTTATTTGTCCCTCCTTTAAGAGCCTACTCTTTTTTTCATGATGGCTCTCTTTTAAAGATTCCACAATCCGCCATTCAAGATTTTGTGAAATAGGGGCAATACCTTTTATAATATGCATTAAAAGCGATGTGTCCATAGTTAAGTATTATCTATATTTTGATAAATATCAATTTATATTTATCAGAGGTGTATTTATTTTGTATTTAATTAATTTGAAAAATATTTCCGTATGTCGATTGTTAAATTATTATCAAAATCAATTTGACAGTTAAAAATAAACTCCTAATGTTTGTTTTAAAACAGTGGTGGTACTTACTTAAAAGTATTTATACTATTTATTCTTACATCTAGGGCATTTTTAAGCTCATGTGCATTTTTCAATTCTGAAACGGTTTTAATAATATTTAATAACTATATAGAGGTGGGCAAAAATAACAAGTATTACTGTAATATGATATATAAAATTGACTTAAAAGTAAACCGTTGAATATCTGAGTTATTTGAAATCCATTTATGATCCTTTATTAAAAATGAATTTACTATCTAATAAACTTTTGGTTTTTGTAATTGATACGATAAGCCCGCAAAAGTCTTCTCACCGGGAGATTTCCTCTGAAGAATATAGGGGTTGGATGGATTTTCTTAATAATGAAAGTGAATCGATTAAGATTGAGTTTTTTAGGTCATTAGATATTTCTGATCAGGGAATCTTTTTATATAAACAATTGGTTAGTATGAATGATATCGTAAATGGGTACCTTTTACGAAGAAAAAATATCTGGAAAAACCATCCACAAGCTAATCTAATACGTGGGGTTTACCTTAATACGATCGACTCTATTGAAGAACTAATCCATTTACTGACTGTATACGATCAAAATTACGCCTATCACCAACTTAAGATCAGTGATTTTAGATTGGCAAAAGAACGTATTGAACTTAAAGTGTATTATAAAGCCGTGTTAAATAAGATATCAGCTCTAACGATCTCAATTGAAATACAAGCAGTTCTGTTGAACGGCCTGTTTCAGTATATCCATAAAAAAGCATTAACTCAGAAAGATATTATCTACTTGAAAGGGTTGATGAACGTTTTAT
>JANXTT010000157.1 GCA_025352225.1 Mucilaginibacter sp.
CTCCGGCTTTTTATATTTTGACCTGCCCATAATGAGTACATTTTAAAGTGTTAATGACCGCAAGTTTCGCAGCGGTCATCCCGACTAAAAGGAGGGCAAGATTTCTTTTGTGTATACAAAAGTACATCTTGCCAAACACAAACGTGTTTGTACACGCTCCTTAAAGTCGCTGTTTGAAACTTGGTTTTGTATATAAATGATTGAGCGATTTTTATTTGGACTGACCCGTTGGCCAGTAAATCAGGCTGCCAATCTTTGGATGATAGGACGGCTGATAATGGATATACCCATATTCGTCCAGGTCTTTGATGCACTTGTGGTAAGTGGCTGTAGATGCGATCTTGCATAACTTCATTAATTCTTTGCGCGTGATCTGAAAGGGGTTTGCAAATGCTCTTTTCTGGCAACATTGATACATAGCAGCAAACAAACTTATATGAGTGGATGATAAACGATTGTCTTTTGCGGCCCTATTGAAAAATCCTGTTAGTTGATTTATCATTGTACACCTCCCACTTCATTAATGCCTTTTGTAGATAGAGCTAAAGACTTGGATTGTTTACTTTCACCACCTTCTAAAAGTGTAGTAAGGTCATCACTTTTATAGTACATGGTTCCACCTATTTTTGTAAAACGAAGTGTTCCATTAATGCGTAGTGTTTGTAATGTGCCGGGAGAAATATTTAAGATTTGCCTTACCTCAATACTTTTTAGCCACTGTTTAGTTGGTTTAATATAAGTAGGTAGAATTTTTTGAATTTCTTTTAGCAAATCAATTTTTAATTGTTGTAAATCTGCTTTTGTGATTGCTTCCATAGCTGTCATGCTTTATATTTTGTTGACAGCAAAGCACGAGGTATTCAAAAAAATGTATTGACAATAAAATTTTGTACACTACATATAAATTGTAAATGATTCATTACCTGAAACTTGCAAAGTTACGTATTGTAGAATTAATGTTTAAATGTCAAAGTAAATTGAATGGTCTTTTTCATCATTCAAAAAAAGTAAATACTTTACGATACAAAAAAAGTGTGATTAATTATCGAAATTATGTTGTTGTTATTATTAAGGTAACTATTGAATCAAACAAACCGATACTTCATATTATTATCGTTGTTTTGGATGTTATTTTTATAACTTATTCTTTCTTAACTGCCGCCAATAAAGAATCAATAACAGGCGATTTATCAAAAATTTTTATCAAATGATACCTTTTATCATAAACTGCAGTGTAAGGAGTGGTTTTAACATGAAAAAATCTATATAAATTGTAAGTGTACCCCTCAGAGGTTACTAAAAAATTAGGATAATTTGCCAAGCCATATTGGCTGTAAAAATCTTGAATTGATTTTAAATCTGACCAAGTAATCATTAATATTTGCGTTTTAGCAAGTACATCCATATGCTTTAAAAGCTCTTTGGTATAAAGCTTACAATGACTACAATCGGTACCAAAATAAATAACGATGACCTTTTCATTCTTTTTTAGGTTCGCCTGTGTAATAAAGGAGCCATCATTTTTCAATAGATGAAACTGGGGTAAATCATTTATACTTTGAGCCTTGATTGGCAAGTAAATAATTGTCAATAGTACAAAAAGCAGCAGTTTTTTAAAATCTGTTTTCATGATGATAATAATATACTTTTTTAAACAAAAAATCCCAAAAACTAATATTAAAAATATTCTATATTAATTAAACATAAAATACTCGTTTTTTTCGAAATTTTTCATCATTGTCAATTCAAATAAAAATCCAAAGATGTTTAAGCAGCTTTGCTGATAATGGACAATAATACTCTCCTTCTGGCTCTTTAGTTATATTCCAAATAAGTTTCTTACCATCAACTAGTCGAAATTGTGGTAGCTCATTTATACTCCTACATCACAGAAAATAAAATTAGGAAATCAATTGTTTTCATGGGTTATTTTAAATAATTTCCTATTATCTTAAATAATTTGTCCTCTCGAATATTAGGGTCAATTTTTAGTTCCAGCAAGGAACGATTTAATAATTCCCTAAAAATGACTGTCCCTGTTGGGTCGTAATTGTTCGCTGCTTTAATTTTATTAGATTCTTTGACCAATTTTTCATGAAAAAGAGAAGCTACCTTTTTTATTTCTGTGCTGTCAAGCTTATCTACTTTTTTTAGAAGTTCGAAACTTTTAAGTAAAGCTGGAGAATACCCGGAGAAATAAAAATTGGCGTCCGGTTTGATATTAACAAAAGATTGATTTTTAACATACCTGATATTTTCAACTGGGAATTTTATTATCTGGGCGTCGTTACTATATCCTGCAACTAGCACTGTTTTTTTTGTTGTTGTTTTAGTATATTTATTGAAAATAGTTTCACCAATAATGTAGTAATATCCATTACTGATTTTTACATCAGTTATAAATACTTTATTTTGAATTTCTGTATAACTCGTCCGCTCAAAGCATTTTTTACTGATAATCGTATCTTCTATGAAAGATATCTCACCGATGCCGTCTGGTGAGATTGTATAATAAATTTGGTTGTGAATTTTTTGTGCATGAGACATCTTAAATAAAAACAACACAATGAATAATACAATTAAAAATTTCATTTTATATCTGAAGTTAAATTTAAAAAATCTTACTCATAACTTTTTGTTTTTTCATAAACAATCATTGTAATAAGGTCTGATACAAACATAGAAGGTATTTCTTTAAAAAGTATATCATTCACAGAAATATTTGAATGGTTAATTAGCTATTTTACCATCTGATTAAAGATAAGGGAATAATTACTTAAGCCCTTATCTTTAATTGAACATCTTATTCCAGTAACCTATTTATTTCATGTATTTTCCAATAACTTTAAATAAAATGTCTTCTTCCACATTTGGATCTATTTTCAACCTAACTAAAGCTCGATTAATTAGTTCTCTGGATACAATAGTGCCATACATATCGCGTGTATTAGTATTTTTAATCCTTTCACTATTATCTAAGACTTCTTTATTATAAATTAAAACAAATTTTTTTATTTCGGTACTATCAAGAGATGTGATTTTGCGATAAGAACCAAATTCTTTCATTCTTGCTGAAGAATAGCCTGAATAATAAAACTTTGACTCCAAATCGTATTTTGCATTTGAGAAACTAGCAATGTTATTAAATGAAAGCTCTTCTGCTAAAAATTGTACAACTTGATCGTCCGGTGTGTCTTTAATTATAAATAAATTCTTCCTGCCTATTTTTCCGGTTTCGTATTTATTATAAAAATTTTGAAGTAAGAAACAATGAGCATCGTTAATCCTTTTAATATCAAGTGCCAAACTCCGGCTTTGGACATCGGTGTATTTTGGATAATTGAATATTCTTTGAACCGTTACCGTGTCATGGGCTATCACAACATTATATAACCCATCGGGTGAAATCGTATAATACGTCTGGTTTTTCGATTTTTGACAAAAAGCTAATCCGGACCAAAATAATGTGAAGATTAAGATTAAATAGACTATTTTCATTTTGTTTCTGTTTTAATAAGAATGATGTTATAAGTTATCATTTTAAACCTGTAAGTCATCAGTCTTGTTTTTCACTGTAAAATTTTTCATAGATTATCATCGTTGTTAGCCCGGATAATAGATAATAGGGTAGTGCATTCGTTAAAAGCTGGTTTAGCGAGAGGCTATGATAACACATATAAACATAAACTAAACAAGCGATAACTACATATCCGACTTTTAAAGTTATCATAGTGAAATATTTTAAGTTGATAAATAAGTAATCCTTATCTACGAATATGAAACCATATAAAAGAACAAATGGTGCTATCAACCATGATTGCAAAATCAGGTTGGCGACAAATAAACCAACAACAAATATCGGGTTTGTTTTTGCAAATGCCCAATGAAAAGGAATTGCATAAATGCTTAGACAACATAAAATATAAAACATTAAAATAAAAAATGTTTTTGTCCTGCTATTATTGGCACCCATTCTTATTCTTTAATTGAGTTAATGTGATAGTCCCATCTAAATATTGTTTTATAGCACTATAATCTGGTCTAAAAGTTTTAGGGGGTAATGTAGTAGCGACACCAGAATTGTGGTTTACAAACGAAGCTACGTTTCTTTGATAACTTTTCCAAAGATCATCAGCTCCCCCGAAAGGCGCATTGAATATGGTCTGGGCAAGCTGACCAAATGGGTTTGTGATTCTATCGGCACCCGTAACATAAAATGTATACGAGCCATCCGTGTTAGTATCATACCCCCATCTTCGGTTTCCAGTCACTGGATGCATACCGTCTAAGGTACTCTTTATTGTTGAAACAGTCCAGTGATCATTAGTGTCATCGTCAACTACTACAGAACCGTCATTTGTCGCTATCCCTAATCCCAAATACCAAGGCGCAGGAATATGAAGATGTAACATGCCATTAACTGGATTATTAGAGTTCCATAAATTAGTATCATCTATATTTTTAGATGGAAGAACATATGGACCAAAAGTTGTTATTGATTGATCAATTAAATCATTAATGTGTTTTCTGAGAAATTCCATCATTTTATGTGGATCTCTTTCTCCATTTATTAGTGGTAAAGTTGAAACTTTAATCTCAAAACGATCAAAATTAATAGCATTTCCTGATGCATATTTAATTTGCTGGAGATAATATTGATTTCTAAATGGATCATCTGTTGCGAGATTAAGCGCACTAAAACGATCGAAAACACTTTGAGGAGGTGTAAAGTTGGCTAAATCTTTAAACTTTTGCAATACGTCACAAGGTATCTTAGAGCTATTGTAAGGATCCCAAGTATCAATTAATAACGTATTATCTTGTTGAGCTGCTGCTTCCAAAGCCGCTTCTCTATTTAATGAAGCAATTAATATTGGCGGGCAACTGGTTAAACCAGTTTTTCCTCCTATGCAACCGCATTTTGACATGTAAGCTATTCCGTCAACATCGCCATTGCAGTCTGGTGGGCAGTGCGTTATTCCAGTATCTCCTCCTATACAGCCACAGGAAGATGTATAGGCTGATCCACCGACAACATTATGACAATCAGTAGGTTTTGGAATGCATGCTTCAATACCTGTGTTACCTCCTATACAGCCACATTCAGCAGTATATGCTGTACCGCCGATATCTCCGTGACAATCTGCGCAAGCGGTAATGCCCGTATTTCCTCCTATACAACCACATGCGGCCGTATAAGCAGTGCCATTTGCATCTCCATTACAATCTTTTGCGCAAGTTGGTATTGGACTTTTTCCGCCTACGCAACCGCAAGCCTCCAGATGCGCAGTGCCATTTATATCTCCATTACAATCTACCGGTGGACAACTAGCAATACCTGTATTTCCCCCAACGCATCCGCAAGCGTCCAGGTAAGCTGTGCCATTTGTATCGCCATGGCAATCTATCACCATTGGGCAGTCGGTTTTTCCTGTTTTTCCGCCAATGCAACCGCAAGAAGCTATGTAAGCGTTCCCACCTTGATCACCGTTACAATCTCTCGGAAGAGTCTGTTTAGGTAATGTATTATTGGAGCCACTGCTCGGGTTGATGAAGCCACCAGTACTGCCGTCGCCGCTAGTGTCACCACCAGTATCTGTCATATTCCCAATATTAACGTTATCTCCACCACCATCAGAACCAAAGTCGGTAGCACCTATACTAGTATCACTGGTATCCACTCCTGACTCATCTACGCTCTGAAGATCCCAATGCTCGGTAGTATAGTTATATTTAAATACTGCAACTGCACCAGGTTTACCATTAATTGAAACCGGAACCATTCTGGTACAACTATAAACAGGGTCAAAATTCCAGTCTCCGGGCCTTTTTGAGGGCTTACTGGCTCCTTCGTAGGCCTTTTCGTATGCTGCTATCTTCTCATCCGAGATTTCCGATCTTGTAACTGGGGGGTTGGCTGTTTTCTCGCTACCTGCATTTTCCGTTTGTGCAAATGCCTTTCCTGGACATTCAAATTTTAATGATCCCTTGTGAAGATAAGGCACCAGATTTAAAAAAAATATTATAGTTAAAATTATCCTTTTCATTTTTTTATTGTTTAAATACAATTGCAGATTTTACTTTATTACCGAAATTTAAAGTGCAGACATAAGTACCTGGCAAAGCATTGATCTGCAATGGCATATTGTACTCACCCGCTGCCAATTGCTCAGAAGGGCCCTTGTAAATTATGCGGGCATCAGTAAGATTTGAAACGATTAATCTTACTGTACAAGCTTTTTTTAAAGTAAAGTGGGCATTTAGTATATTAATAAAAGGATTAGGGTATATCACAAGTTTTACTGAATCGGTTTTGTTGTTTTCCAAGCCATTTTTATCACTCAGGGTATCAGCGTTGGCAATATTTCGCTGTAAATTTTTATCGTTGCGTATTAGCATGATAAAGGTGGGTTTTTCGGGTTCCTTAAGCTTCGTGGAAAATAATTGAAGATTACCAGTTATATAAACAGTATCGGCGTTCTTAACCAACTGTAGTTTGGCATTTTTAAATTCAAAATCATTTGGCACCGTAGTATTATAATGATCCGGGCGGCTGTATTGTGTATTATTAAAAACCAATGCAGTATCAGTAAGCTGTGCTTCAATTGGCGTAGATATATTGTTGTCTTCTGTCCAGATACCTCTTAATGTTTTCCCTTTGAGGCTAAGTTTTAAGCTTAGTGCCGATTCGCTAATGATATGTCGACCGCTCCAATCAAATTTTAGCGCGTAGCCGGTATATTCGCCGCTAATGCTGTCTTTAGGTAAGTGATGATTCACTTTTTGATTACCAGCCTTAATGTCTGAAACTGTTGTTTGCTGGCTAACTGCTACCGGGGCGGCTACAACCGGGTTGCTAATGTTAACATTTTCCGGTTCTGAAGAGGCAAGTTCGTCTGTAGCATATCTATAACCTGCCTTTGAAGCTTTATTCAGCCAGTAGCGCGCACTGTCTAGGTTTACCGAAATACCATAGCCATTGCGGTAACATAAACCCATCATATACATAGAACCTAAGCAGTTCATGGCAGCACTTTTAGTAAATAATGAGAAAGCCTGTTCATAACTTTGGGTACAGCCTAAACCCTTATATAGCATAAATCCCTGGCCATAATAGGCTATCCCATTACCTATTGCAGCTCCTTGTTTATAACATTCATATGCTTTTACAAAATCCTGAGGTGCGCCTACGCCATTTTTAATCATAGTCCCTAAATTATACCACGCATTACCATAACCGCCCTTAGCCGCTTTTTCATACCATTTAAGCGCCTCCACATCATTTATGGTTACACCAATGCCTTTGCTAAGCATTATACCTAATCCATTCATGGCTTCTGCATTGCCTTGGGTTGCTAATTTCATGTAAATATTAAATGACTGGGACGGATTATAAAATGGGTTTGAATGATCCATTAATGCACGCGCACGTGCTTCCATTATAGTCACAGAGTCTGCCGGTGATTGCGCTAGCACCATTGTTCGGCAAAAAATTAAAAACAAAAAAGTTATTTTTTTCATTGGATTGTATGATAAGGTTTTAGGAATGTTTATAATAATTTGTTACCAGGCTAAGTTTTTTTTCACCTCATTATTAGCGGTCAGGTTTTTAACCGCGGCGTCCATCTTTTTTAAATAGTCAGGCTTGTTATCTTCCAGCTGCTTCTTAAAAAATAAATTTATTTGAGATTTATCGTTAAGATATCGTTCATTAGCTACAAGTTGATCGGTCTCATACTTCATGATTTGTATATAAACCTTTGCGCTATCCAAATCTTTTGATAACCCAAACTTTTTTAACTTCTCCCAATCACTGTTGGCATATTCAACGCTCTTATTGTGTACTTTGTAAGTTAAATAGATTGAGTATTGTACCTCATTTAAAATACTTATGAGGTTGTAAGTTTCAAACTCTTTTACTCTGGTAAACTCATATAAATGATGTGATTTGTTATCCAGTTTCAATAGTTCAAGTTTGGATACTTTATCTAACAACTGGTTGATCTGATTATCATTAAGTTTTAGCTCTTTACGATATTTAATGGCTTCGCTAAACTGTGATTTGGGTAAATTATTCCTATACGCTGCAAGTTTCAATAGTATATATGGTCTGTTTGCGGCGAGGGTTTTTTTAACAGAGTCCGCCTTTTCTGGAGTACCGATTATAGCCATCTTTTCAACTTCTACGAGTATTTCTGTTTCGTACTTTAAATTTTGTGTGTTAGTTTTAGCACTATCTAGGCCAGCTATTAAATCAAATTTTTGCAGATCAACCCAATCCGCCCGAGCATTTTTTATTGCTTTATCTGTGTTTTTAAGCGTTAAAAGTTTAGTGTACTGCTGTTCGGATTGTAACATTTTTAATAATGACTTAATTTCAGCGGCTTTCGTATCGGTTGAAGCATTAGGATTTTTAGACTTTGTTAAAGCGCGCCAATTTTCTAACTGTATAGCATAATTTATTATGGCATTTACTTGTCTATAATTTAAATTGAGTTCTGTTTTGTATTTAACTGCCGCAGCTAATTCCTTTTCTTCCACATTACCATTCACTACATCTATTTTTTGTAATAGTGGCGGCTTTGGAATAGATCCAATATTTTTATCTAAGTCGCCAGTAGTATTTGTATATTCTGTAGATGTAACATTATTATTATGATACCTTAACAATTCTGGAATAACGCTTACGCTATCCGTTCCATCTGTTAAGCCAAGTTCTTTCCCTTGCTTCCAGATTTCAATTGCATAATCTTGCGCCTTTTCCCGGTTAATCATTAATAACAGAGCACGGTATTGTTCCTTTTTCATAATCAAGACCAAATGGTCAGCCTCGTATCTTTTTATATCAAAACCAATTTTTTTTACAAGTTTTTTTTCTTGTTCAAATTGATTAAAAAGGCTATTAATTTGAACCTGAGTCAATGCCAATTCTATACGATATTTTATCGCTACAGCAAATTTTGATGCTGCATTATCTTTGTCTATCTCGTAATCATTTAATTCTAATGGAGATAAGACCTTTGATAAAATTTCAGGCTTGACCTCATAATATTTTTTAATTTCTGAAGCGGGTTCACCTTTAAGTAAGCTAGCATTTGCCAGGCTATCCTGCGTTTTAAAATACCAACCAAGCCGAATCTGTTTTTGCAGAGGAAGTTTAGCCTTTAAAGTTACATCGTAAATTTTCGCTATGATATTAGCGGGAAAATTTCGAGAAAGTTCTGGAGCTACCTGTGCCTTTATGGTAAGTGGTAATACACTAAGCAATATTGCCGCTCTGGTAATAATAGATGTTTTCATATTTGTGATATTGATGTTAGGTTATTATCTTGTTTTTAAGCTAGTTTGTTATTACCACCATATTCTTTTCCCTTCATCGTTTATCATGAAGGGTCTTTCTTTGCCTTTTGAATATTCAGGCAATAAAAGGAGCAGTGCATTTTTGGGGACATTTTCGAATAATATAGTTTTTTCGGATGGAACAGGTATTTTTTCACCACATAATAGCCATTTATTATCCCAGTAGTACAACTTGTATTTCTTCCCTGGTTGAAAGATCAGGTATTTATCTTCTTCGTTAATACCTATAGGCCTTCGGTTGTTGAGATCGGGTTTTAAAACTATTTCATGATTGTAGCCCTCTGCTACAGGGTAACCTGCAGCCTTAATTTTGCCATCAATATAATAAGCAGGTAAAAAAACTGCACCCTTGCTCATATTGCTAAAACTCACAGTATTGCTTTTAATTCGCCCCCACCAAGTTGGTTGCCACCGTAGGCCATTAAATACACAGGCATAAGCTATTTTAGGTTGGTTTGATATTGGCATTAAATCACAATTCAAATTAGTTGTTTGCCAATATTTATTAGTAATATCAATATAATTTAATGTACGCATAAAACCAACGGGAATATTTTTAACATTTTCAAAATCAGCTAAAAGACCCGGTTGCTTTGAAAAAGTGATTCTAAGTACTTTGGAGGGTTCTCGCAATAACCTTTCAATAACGGGTGGGGTCAACATTACATCGAAGTCTATTCCGTGCGTTTTGTCATCAAAAACGGTATTGAAAAAGTGCCCATCGGTTGATGTTGCCCAATAGGGGATAAAATCTAAGGCCACAGGAATGCCTTGAGATCGTAATGTAAAAAGTTCCAAGTCAACTATATCTTCACATGGCCCCTTTCTCTTTCTAAATAATAATTGCAATGCACCCAGCCTGGGCAAAGGTTCGGTATATTCGGCACTCCAACTATTTGTAAAAGAGTTATGTTGGTCTTCAGCAACATAATTTAAGGTTTGGCTTATGGTTTTAGACTTAACCATTTTAGTTATCCATTCAAATCTATTTTGATAAGCATAGTGCCAGTTTTGCAAAGGTTCAATGCTGGCGCGATATGGCAATATATATTCGCAAAAATCGTTGAATGGTATGTTTTTGGCATACCCGTTTTTCCAAACCTTAAACGCATTTTCAACATTATCTATTAAAAAATCCGCTTTCATATAATCAATATCTTGGTAGATTACTGACTTAGCGTGTAATCTAGGGGTTTTCCTTTTAATGTCTTCAAAGGCTATCACTGCCTTACCAAAATCAGGATATGCTAATTCATTGTATTCAATTTTGTTCCCTTGCATGTCAACCCAATAGTAGTCTGCTGAATAATGAATATCCATATTGCCAATTAAAAAATAAACCGCCTTTAGTTTTAAGGGATCACCCATTTTTTTAAAATAAATGATAGCTTTTTCAAGCTCAGTTCTATTTTTACCAGCCTTTTTCAATGTAGCTTCAACCTCCACAGGATATATGTTATTGGGATTGGGATTGGGATTGGAAAAACTTAAGATGGGAAAGAGCAAGGAAACAAAAAGTAGAATTTTATACATGTAATTTAATTGGAAGTAAAAGGTGATTCACTATTTATATTTAATTGATGCGAGTGGAAAGTTATTCCCATTCTTTTTAGCTGGATATAAGCCTGTTGTTTATAATAAAAAGCTTTATTTGAGGGAAACTTAGGTTTGATAGATACTATTTCCTGGGCTGTTGATATTGCATTAGCCATATCTTTATTTTTCAGATATAATTGCATCAAGGCAAACCTTGCAGCTATTCGATTAGGTTCAATATATTTTGCTATTAAATAATTACTTTCGGCATTTTGGTATTGTAATGTTTTTTCGTAACAAAAAGCCGTTTTAATATATATTTCGGGATCTGAAGTATAGACTTTGGATTTATTATACATCGCTATCGCGTCGGAATAATTTTTTTGCTTGAATAAGATATCTGCATATGTAATATAATAACTTTCAAAAAGGTACGGTTTAGTTTCTAATGTTTTTAAAATGTTAATTGCTTTTATAGCATTATTATTACCAGCTTGTTGTTCAGCTTTTTTAATTAATATACCCGTATAGGCTGAGCGAAAATCAGCAAGCCCCATTTTAAGTCCAATTAATATCAAAGCAATAATTATTGACCATTTTAAAACAGGTTTTGTTACTAGATTTATTGCTTTAAATTTATTTTTTTGATAATTCGGATTTGTTGATAATATGGCGGCGTAAATTACAAACAGGCACATCGCAGGTATCGCTTGTAACGAAAAGTTAAACAGAGACATAACAGCAAATGCCGCGATACCGGCGTAGGTGATGGTTAAATTATTTTCAAGATCATAAATAACATTAGACGAACGGGTTTTATTTGGAATGTTAAGCAGGGCTTGTTTTTGGGAAATTGGAACTGATAGTAAGATTAGAAATAGCGCACCAATAATGACCAGACCTAGTACTCCACCCTCCACGCCATTCTGCAAAAATTCGTTGTACCCCATGTGAACAAATCCGGCATTCTGTAATTCGGAATAACTACCATTGCCGGATTTAAAATATTGAGATTGAAATAAGTTATAATTCTTTCCGAACAAGCCATAACCATAACCAGTAATCGGTTTATCTTTGATCATCTCAATGGATAATTTCCATATCAGTTTACGCCCATCGGCGGATGCTTTTTTTGCCCCGTAAAAAGATATTGCAAGTGGAATAATTAATGCCAAACAAAATGAGATTAATAAAATACTCCCTGAGCGATTGCTGCTGTTTTTTATACGATGGATAATGGAATATCTATTATTCAACAGGATAAAAACCGATACGATACTTCCAATTAATGCAGTACGACATTGTAATAATACCAACGCCACTACGACGATTATGAGGCAACAAATACCTAATTTTTTATATAGAGCCTTAGGGTGAAAGATTAGGCAGAATAGCGCAGGAACGGACATCGCGATAAACATAGCGGTAACGTTTGGGTTTTCCCATGTACCTGTCACTTTAAAATCGTTATTGAAATTACTTATACACCCCAGGTATTGACCGATACATATTGAAGATTCAATAAACGCTATGAACGATATAACTCTACATATCAAAGTAAAACGGTAATTTGTAATTTGGATTAATAAAGACAATCCAACTAAAAATACGCAGTTTAAAATAAGATAATTATGAAAAAGATTTAAATTTCCACTTATTAATAAACCATGTAGCGTAATATAAAGACACCAAATTATAGTCATCCAGATTGGAGTACTAACAGTAATTTTAATTGTTTTATTTAAGCTGAGAATGAGTCCTGTTAAAATAATGAATACGGCGATACTAAGAGTATATAAATAATACGGGGTTAATGAGGCATATATAAACAAACCACTTATGGTAAGTGTTGAACTTATAATTAAAAAAAGAATCGTTGTTAACGCATGGTTATAAAGAAAACCAATTAGTTTTTTTGATAGTAGCATACTTGCTTTAGCCTTAAGATAATTTCAAGTAACGCATATTAAAAGCAAAATAAACAAGGTAGTAGGGGTTTTTCATAGGCAACGATAAATATTAAATATATTCAATAATTATTTAATCACAACGCAAAAACAATAGCGATGTGTATATTTTATATATTGTTATATTTATTGTCGTAAAAATATATCTCAAGCTCTATTTAACCATCCTGTACTGTCCTGTATGTGAAATATAAATCATATTGCAAATGGTTTGGTAATATAATTTGATGGTTTTGTTCACTAAAGTATTTGCTAACAACAGCGTATGTGTATATGTTAATAACCTAGTTTGTCACAATGTATTGTAATGATTCATCCCCAGACGTCAAATAAAATCTGCATCTTTCAGGTTGGGCCTTACCGGACGAAACAAAGCTTCACAGGGCGCAACACTTTAATTGACAAGGCACTATAGGAGAGAGGAATGTTTTTTTATCACGAATTTATTATATTCGTTCGACCTAACAATACCAGCCATTGAAAATCCCTATCGCATCACATGATAGTAAAGTATAAACTAAGTCTTTGTTAATTTATACTTAGGTAACTACTACTGAAATGGGACAAAACTAAATATAAACATTTTCAGCTTTAGATGTATTTATGAATATGAATAAGACTAAATCGAAAAAAAGTAATTGGGAGGAAAAATTAAAGGAGTATAATAAGAACAAACCCCGATATTATATATCAGCATTTACTGAAGGAAATGTACCCGTGATAAGTCACTTTGAACACACATACGCTGAAAGTTTAGAAATGCAATTGATCATCACGAGATGCTATCTGTATGCTCACAATTGTTTCAAAGCTAACGAAACTTTCTAGCGGTCGACAAACAAAAAATTGTCCCAATAAACAGATGGGGCTATGTTATATCGGTTTTGCCGACATTGTATCTCATAAGCTGGAAGCAACAGGTTTAAATAGTTACGGCGGTGATTTAGTAACCATACTAACGAAAATCAATAATGAACAAAAACATCCTTCAAGCCAAAGAACTGTATCCTGAATTTCTTTTTTATGAACAGAAGTTGGTGTATTTAGAAAGTTTTAAAACTCAATTCAGTCTGAGTTAACAGCCTTTTAGAAATTTCTATGCATTTCAGCTATTATTGTCCATCTTAATAATTATTGGGGACTTCTAATAAAGAAGATTTACCTCCGGACTGCAAAACTGCATTGCTTTTGTAATGCGACTCTTCTCTATGCCGGACATGGATATACCCATAGGTAGTAAGTTCTGAATACGTACTTACAATCCAATCCTCACTTTGAATTTTAAGCTGGAATTAGCCCATAGTATATCTTTCCATTTTCCGGATTGGTCAGGTTAAATGCGAAGATATGTTGCTGAGTATGGCTACATAACAATCCTGGGCTTTCAGCATAAACTCGTGTAATTACCTTG